>JAHITR010000222.1 GCA_018817505.1 Candidatus Bipolaricaulota bacterium
GTGATGCATATCACGCTCAGCGGGCTCATGAGACGTCCCCGTTCTCACCCAAAGAGACAGGATCATCCCTCCAACTCTTTATGTCCTTCGTGGTTCAATGCCGTTCGCTTGTGCAGAAATGCAACCTAGGTCTCGACAGGAGCCCGGGAACTAGTCTCCGTCGTCTGAGCCTGGATCATCTGTGTCGGGCTCAGGCTCCTGTGCATCGGATTCCAGGGTTTCAAGGATGGCGGCAAGGAACTGCCGACTGACTCCTCGATCCTCTGCGGTGATGAACTTGCCGTCTTGCTCAAGACGTGTGCGCGTGCATGTCGCACCATAGGTCAGCCCAAGCTTCGTGCAGATGTGCACGACGGCTGTCGCATTCCGACCCTCAAGAACCCCTGCATGGCCCATCAGAATTGGGCCTGTGCAAATGCCCGCCTGCAAGATTCCCGCGACGGCAGCTTGTTGCGCGATGCGATCGGTATCTCGATAAGCCGTTCCCGTGGTGAGATCATTGTCGCATCCAAAAACAATGGCGACGTAGTCGGTGACCACGACGTTAGCCAGCAGCAAGTCCGGCTGTACCTCCAACGGTGAGTTCTTGGCATCCAGCAACCCCATCTCGCGCGAAGCAACCTTCACTTCATACCCGGCTGCCTCCAATCCAGGCTTGACTGTCAAATAAATCTCTGGGATGAATAGGTTGCGAAAGATCATCAGAACCGTCGATGAGGATGTTTGCACGGCCGTAGGATCCGAAGCGGCCCACGTGGGTCCCAATCCAAACAGCACACCAGAGAGAACTGCACCAACAAAAAACAGGGCCGCCCGTCGTTTCACAAGATCTCCTTCTCTTCCTTCACGTGGCACTGCGCCACACCGCGATTTTCTGACGGATACTAGCCCCGAGCCGATCTGACTGGACAGTCTGTGCCCTGTTTTCGATCGGCTTCTCGACAACATAATGGATCAGAACCGATTGGTGCCAATTGGGAGGAATCCGAAAACGTAGATGAGATTTGAACATCCATCTCTGACGATCCGCACTCAGCCAACTGAGGCTGTTGCTGCCAGTCGTCGCCAGAAACATCAATTGTGAAAGGGCTTCCCTATTGCTGATAAATAGCGTACTGTTGCCATATGCAAGCCTCGGTTCAACCAGCCGGTGCTGGACGAACTGAGTTTGCAAAGGAGATCTAATGGCTTTTGGTGAACGACAGATGGTCGACGTGAAACATCTGAATTTGAAATGCGCAGATTGCGCAAAGGCGATAGACGAGCTTCCTTTTGAGCCGAAGTCCGACCGTCCCGTGTATTGTGGCGACTGCAACCGCAAGCATCGCCCACCTCGAACCGGTGGTGGCGGTGGCGGCGGCAGTCGTTCAGGTGGTGGCGGTGGCAGTCGTTCAGGCGGCGGTGGCCGAGGTGGCGACTCTCGCGGAGGCGGCGGCAACCGACGGTACTAGTCGGCGCACGTACTTTACAATTCTGACAAGCGGGTCGGTCACGCCGACCCGCTTCTTTGTTGATTCATCGAGTCGCAGCACGTCGGGTCGTCCGGATCTGGCCGAGATTTTGTCGACATTGGGAATCACCGAAGACACGTTAGTCAACGCGCTCGGAATCCCTGAGAAGGGTGCGGGCGAGGGGCCACAAATTGACTTCTCGACAGCCGCCGGGACTTTAGGTGATGCCATAGAAGCGTTGATGGATGCACTCAATCTTCCTGAAGGCGGACGGTAGCTCACCGTGAACGGTAGCTCACCGTGGGCTGTAGCACGCTGTAATAGCGCCGAACTCGATAGGCCGCCAAGCCCGCGGAACGATCACCTCAGACTGGGGCTTCACAGCAAACGGCGCGAGGTCCTGATCTGGGGGGGATCCCAATCGAGAACGTGCACATTCAGATTAAATCTGAGCTGTCCTCTGTCTTATTCATCAAAACAACACATCTTGCCTCGACAATGGATGGAGCTATAATTCTCTCACGGCCGAAGGAGAAACGAATGGTCAAGGCAATGACGGCGCGCTGGTACGCTATCGGAGGACTACTCCTGTGCATGGTTTGTATAGTGGCAGTCCATGCGCTGGCCTATGAACCGTCGTGGACGCCGCCAAGTGCAGCCGAAATCTCGGTCGTATTGGACGATCTCTCGTTCGATGAGTTCGTCGAAGTGTCCTACAACAACTACATGCTCCGATTCCCTGAGTCAATAACGCGCTTCGGCATCGCCGAGATGCTCAGGGTTCGTAATGATCGATTGGATGAGTACTCGCAATCCTACCTGAATGAAACACGCCAGATCGAGGTCATGATCCTCGAGGCTTTGTCGAACTACAATCGCTCTCTGCTTACCCCGAGCCAGCAGCTGATCTATGACGCCTACGAGTGGTTCTGGTCCGACCTTGTCGCTGGCCACGCGTTCCCGATCCCCATCACTTTCTTCTACTACATCCAGATCCCCATCAATCTGCCCGACTATTTCGCCTCGTTCCACCCGCTTCGACACGTAAGCGATGTTGAGGATTATCTATGCAGGTTGGAGCAAGTCGACGATCAACTCGATCAGCTTTCGCAGGAACTGCAGCGGCACGCGGAATCGGGCATCCTGCCCTATCGTGACCACATCACCCGGCTTAAGCAGCAGATTCGGCAGATCATCGGAACATCCGAGTACAAACTTGCCTACTACACCGCATTGCGAGA
>JAHITR010000004.1 GCA_018817505.1 Candidatus Bipolaricaulota bacterium
ATAGTCGGGTGCGAATGCGACGGATGGCCGAACGGTATTGGGTTCGAAGGCATAGATGCCTGTTGGCAGGTGCTCGGGCGTGGTAGCCAGAACGTCGTCTGCTTCTGGCAATGGGATGATTCCGCCTGCACCCATATCTGCTTCACGATGGGCCACCAGCCACTGCACTCGACGCAGGGGGACGAACTGAATCGAGAGATCCAACCCTTGTGCTTTGGCAAAGCCAGCCAAAATCTCGTATTCAAGACCACTGATATGATCCCCCTCACGAGCGATGAGCCCAGGGACCTCATCAGCGACTACGGTTAGCCGACCCGTCCGGCGAATGGCGAGGATATAGATCGCAGTGACCAGCGCGGCACCAATCGTGGCCTCAGTGATGGCCACATCGGGGGCATGCATCAATAGATAGGTTGCAGCTAGCATCAGGCTAAACAGCCCCATGCCAATGATGGCCGCGAGTCTGCGGGATTGGGCGAGCGAGATGCCTGCCACGACTGGAAGAAGGGCCAATAGGATCCAGCGAGCCATCACGCGTCCTCCTCCTCCCGATGATGTTGGACGAACGCACTGCGCGAGATACTGTGGGTTACGATGGGATTGGTGATGAGCAAGAGGAGTAGCAGCAAGAGAAGTGTGACGTCGTGCCGATCCCAGCCTGAATGCAGGATGAGGCCGACGAGAATGAGTCCAAGTCCAGCATTGTCAGAAACGCCGCTCGCTTGAAGCCTGGAGTAGATGTCGCGAAAGCGCAACATCCCCAACGATCCGATGAACACGAAACTGAGGCCGAAACCCATGATGATGTAGGCGGCAAGCGTCATCGGTGTCCTCCCCCTCGCTCCAGAAATCGGGAAATGATGACCACTCCCAAGAAGCTCAACGCCGCGTATCCAACGGCGACATCCAAGTAAAAAGCTTTGCGCGTCGCTACGGCAAAAAGGCAGATCACAATGACAATCCGATTTGAGGCCGTGTTGTAGGCAAGGAGACGATCCCATGCCGTGGGACCACGCCAAAGAAGTACAAGCGCTGGCACTAAAGAAATGATGATGAGCGTCTCAACGAGGGGCACGTTGTTCCTCCTCAAATAAACTGAGCAGACGCATATCCAGGGACTCCTTGATTTCCCGCCAATCGCCCTTCCCTGCAGATGACTGCAGCCAGTGAATATAGAGCAGGTCGTCCTCTGCGAGCAGTGAAATGGTCGATGGGGTTAACGTAATGGAATTCAGCAGTATGAATCGTGCCAATGGATCCCTGACCCGAATGGGTAACGCCATCATCCGCCCTTCCTCATCACCCTTGAGAATGAGCCAGCTTGTTCGCAGTGTCGAGAGCGCAAATCGCCGGGCTAATACGAGGATGAAACGAAGACATCGGATAGGATGCCGCACCAATTTCATCGTTGATGAAGAGGAAGAGGGCATCATGATTCGCCAAAAGGCAGACACAACAAGAGAACTTGCGACACCAGCGATCACGTAGGAAACAGCACATGACCGCGTCATTGCGAGCCAGATCAGAAAAAGCATCATCGTTCCAAGCACCATGCTTCAATGATCTTGATTCGGTCCAATGACTGCAACTGCATGCGTCCCAGAATGGCCCCTATTCCTGGATGGTGACTCGGATATCATCGAAATAGGCATTGCATGTCTCGGTGAGGCTTTCTTCCCCGATGAGGATGGTCCAGATTGAGCTGTCATCGAACACGTCGCCGTCCAACGCCCCGTCTAGCCAACTTACGTCATCGATGAAGAATTCGAACGAATCTCTGTCATAGACGAACGTATAAGTATGCCATCGGTAGACGTCGGGTTCGTAGCTAATGAGATGCCCGATGTCGGTTCCCAGACGTGTTGGAATGTGAACATAGGATCCATCTCGCTCATTGCTGAATAGGAAATAGGGGAGAGATCCGACGAGCGTGTCTAGTTCTGCCCTAGCGGGAGCAAACAAATAGGTATGAAAGTCCTGATTTCTCAATGCCATGATGCGGCACGAGAAGACAGCCTTTTGACCAACGCGCAGTGGCGGCAGTTCAATTGCGTGGTACCGCCGATGCCAGCGACTCGCTGCGCTGTGGACGTACAGCGCGTTCCCCGGCCCGCCCAAGATGAATTCGATCTGAGCATCATTGGCAGATGCCCAGGTAGGATCTAGAACCCAACGAGCCAGCGCCAGGTCGCCATCCGCGAAGTTCTCGTTCAGAATGACGGTCCCTGTTCGCGTATACACGATTACTTGATGGGTTTCACTGTCCCGGTTTCCGTTGGCATCCTCAACAGTCAAGGCAATGGAGTAGGTGCCCGGGAATGGGAAGGTGGCGTTGACTTGCCGTCCAACCAGCGTTTGCCCGTCGCTGAAGCTCCAGCGATAGGACACGATGGATGCGCTTCCCACAGCCACGGATCCGTCCAACTCGAATGTTTCGCCAGCGTAGATCACGATGGGAGAAATCGAGAAGTCAGCTGCCGGGCCGGGTTGAACAAGCTCGCATCCGGCAACAGCAAACAAGAGGACTGCCGTAGCTCCGCACAGTATCACCACGAGGAATCGGTTTCTAGCCAACAGAGATCAACTCGTCTTTCGGGAACGCCGTGATAACTTCGCAACCCGTGTCTGTCACTACGACGTCATCTTCGATGCGTATTCCGCCGATACCGGTGAAATAAATGCCCGGCTCGACGGTCACAACCATGCCCGACTCAAGCGAATCCTTGGAAAGAGGGGAAAGGCCAGGTGCCTCATGAACCTCCAAGCCGATTCCATGCCCAAGTCCGTGTCCGAAATTGTCGCCAAATCCCGCCTTGACGATCAACTCGCGTGCCACGGCATCGGCCTCAACCCCCGTGATCCCGGCACGAATGGCTTCGATGGCACGGCAGTTGGCTTGGAGAACTGCGTTGTAAACCTTCCTGTCTTTTGCCGAGGGCTTGCCGACGACAAATGTGCGGGTGATGTCGGATCGATATCCATGCACAGTGGCACCGAAATCGAACAAGAGCAAATCGCCGGGCTTGATGGCGGCTGCATGATGGAATGGGTTGTAGTGATTGAGCGCCGTGTTGGGGCCAGCAGACACGTTTGTGCTGAAGGCAATACCCTCCGCATCTGACTTACGAATGAGCATCTCAAGTTCCAGCGCGATTTCCGCCTCGTTCATCCCCACTTTGATCCGCGACACAAGCTTGCCCAGTGCCGCGTCAGCAACCCTTGCAGCAGCGCGAAGATGGTCAAGTTCATCATTCGACTTGATGCGGCGCAGCTGGGCCACTGGGTCCCTCTGGGAATTCAAATGAAGGCTCCCCAGTTTTCCCATTTCTTCAAGCCAATAGACACTTGCTCTGGCCGAGGCATACGTACATGACCGAAGAGAACGTCCAGAGAGGCCATCGAACAATCCCTTGACATTCCAACCGCGCCCCGCATCGATCTGAATTTCCTTGGTTTCTTGGGCTGCCTGCTCTGTGTAGCGGGAGTCCGTGAGTAGGGCGACGTATTTGGGGGATACGATCAATGAGCCTTCTCCGGTAAAGCCAGTCAAGTAGCGCAAGGAGACAGGATCAGAGTCCTCCCAATTGACGGCAATGAAGGCATCTGTGGTGATCGTTTCGAGAAGGCGTTGTCGTCGAAGTGCATAGTTGGTCATGTCGTTCCCCTTTCAGATCGCTTGCGGCTCATACAATACTCAAAGCCTTGTTGGGGTCCGCGGCCGTCTACGGATGGTAGTTTGAGCTGCCGACACATCAAGCGCTTTTGCGAGTCTCAAGACGCAAGTATAGCGAAGATTCAGCGAGTCCATGCAACATGTCAAGCGGAACCTCTGCCAGAAAAGCTGCTTGTCAACACAAAATTCGACAGATATAATCCGCAGACTATGATTGCACTTCCGGAGCTTCAACAGCAGATTGATCAAATCCGACGCGACCTGGAACAGCGGTTGCCCACGTTGTCTGAACACGATGCCCTAGAGGCGTTTCGTGTTGAGTTCGTCGGGCGAAAAGGGCGCATTACGGGGCTGTTTAAGCTCATGGGGCAACTTGCCCCAGAGGCGCGCGGTGAAGCTGGACGTCTCATCAATGAGATCAAGGATTATGCTACTGGATGTTTTGACGAACACGATCAAGCCGATCGAGCTCAACTGCGTCAACGGCAACTGAGTTCAGATCGCATTGACTTGTCGTTGCCAGGCAAACATCAAGCATTAGGCTGTCTTCATCCCATGACCCTTGTGCAACGAGAGATTGAATCGATCTTCATGAAGATGGGGTTTGATGTGGCCACAGGGCCAGAGATCGAGACAGAGTATTACAATTTTGAAGCGCTTAATATTCCTGCAGATCACCCGGCACGCGCAGATTGGGACACGTTTTACATTGGGGATTCGCATCTTCTGCGCCCCCATACGTCCCCTGTCCAAATTCGCGTTATGGAACAGACAACACCTCCGGTTCGCATTATCTGCCCCGGTCGCTGCTATCGGAGAGATACGCAAGACGCCACCCACTCGCCAGTATTCCACCAGATTGAACTGCTGTGGATTGAAGAGGGCCTGTCACTCGCCAATCTTAAGTACGTACTTGAGATTTTTACGCAGGAATTCTTTGGAGAAGGCTATGAGATGTTATTCTCCGGGGACTTCTTCCCGTTCACAGAACCCTCTGTTCAGGTCCATATCAAAGCACCAGGGGCTGCGAACTGGATGGAAATCATGGGCGCAGGGATGGTTGATCCAGCCGTTTTGACCAACGTTGGCTATGACGCTGAGAAGTATACTGGTTTCGCATTCGGCCTAGGAATCGAACGTATGGCCATGCTTCGATACGGGATTGAGGACATCCGGTCATTCCTCGCCAACGATCTACGATTCATCAAACAGTTCAGCTAACCGACGATCGAATGATCGACTCGCCAGAGATTCTGTAACAGCTATTCGGGCGAGCGTCAGGAACAGCCAATGTATTCATTCAACGCGGGCGCTCCGCTTGGTATCGAGCAGACGGCATCGTCTGGGAACGACTCAAGCTAGTCTCTTTGCTGAAGAGTCTGGAACAGCAGACAAGCGTTTTGTCCTCCGAACCCAAACGAGTTGGAGAGTGCGACGCGAATGGCCTGTTTGGCAGTGACTGGCGTGTAGTCGAGATCGCAATCTGGATCGGCCGTCTCCAAATTAAGTGTCGCGGGAATGATCCCGTGCGTCATGGACAGGACAGTGGCGATTGCCTCAACTCCACCTGCAGCGCCAAGCAAATGTCCAATCTGCGACTTGGTCGAGCTAATCTTGATCTGTCTTGCCCTTTCTCCCAAGGCAAGTTTGATGGCGTTTGTTTCCACGCGATCATTGGGTGGCGTAGAGGTTCCATGGGCATTGATATAGTCCACATCAGCGGATGTCAGTCCAGCAGAGCGAAGGGCCATGGCCATGGCCTGCGCTGCTCCTTCCCCAGTTTCCACAGGGGATGTGATGTGCGAAGCATCCGCGGACATGCCGAATCCATCAAGAGATGCATAGATTCTTGCGCCGCGAGCCCTGGCGTGTTCGTAAGACTCAAGAACCAGCAATCCAGCACCTTCGCCCATGACGAATCCGTCTCTATTCTTGTCAAAAGGGCGCGAGGCTCGCTGTGGAGCGTCGTTTCTCTTGGACACGGCTCCCATGCGTGCAAACCCGGCATAGGTAATAGGTAGTAGCACGGCTTCAGCTCCACCCGCGATCGCGCAATCAAGATCCCCCGATTGAATGAGTTTGGCGGCCAATCCTATGGCATGGGTGCCACTGGCGCATGCAGAAACCACTCCGAAATTGGGGCCCTTCATGCCGTGTTCAATCGAAATTTCGCCGCTGATCGCATTGGGCATCATGCTGGGAACAAAGAATGGATTGACTCGTCGGGGACCTTTCTCAAGTAGCGTAATGAGGTTCTCGGTGAAGGTTTCCATACCGCCGATGCCCGTTCCTGTGACCACGCCGAAGCGCTCCAAATCGCACGAAGACAAATCAATGGCCGCGTCCTGCAATGCGAGTCTCGTTGCGGCAAGAGCAAACTGAGTCGACCGATCGAGACGCCGAGCCTTCTTTGCCTCGACATAGTCCAAAGGATCGAATGCATCAACGGGCCCGCCGATCTTGACATCGATGCCCGCAAGGTCGACGACATCCTCGACGTTGCGGATTCCGCTGCGTCCTGCACAGAGCGCTTCCCAGAACGCGTCTCTTCCGACACCGATTGGAGTAATGGGCCCAAGACCGGTAATAACCACTCGATTAAGCATGGGTCTCCTTGATTCGGCAGACAAGCTCAAGATAGGCGATTTCCTCTGAGATGGACGCAGACTGGGGTTCGGCTTGAAGGATGGCGATCCTCGCACGGAGGGTGTCAGCATGAATCTCCTCAAGCGCATAGGGCTGCTCGACGAGTACAGTTGCCCGCTGATCTTCCAGGTTGAAGGTGCCCCCCTTGCATACAATGACTCGTTCGGTCCCGTTTGCCAGCACCCGAATGATTCCCGGCACGAGTACGGCAAGAATTGGCGCATGCCCATCCAGTACAGCGAATTCGCCGTGAGGACTTCGCGCGACAATCCGTTCTGCATTCCCTTCAATCAGTGTTCGATCTGCAGAGCGTACGATACAGTCCATGATTCCCCCTCACTGACATCCTACGAAACGTCAGCTCGTCTGCGGAAGAGTTTTACTCAATGCTATCAAGAATCTCTACTGTTCGACTGGCGCCAATCCGTGAAGCTCCCGCATCCACCATGGCTTGCGCTGTGGCCGCGTCACGAATGCCGCCAGCTGCCTTGACACCCATTTCCTTCCCGACGGTTTTGCGGAGGAGCGCGACGTCCTCGACGGTGGCTCCCCCGGAAGCGAACCCAGTGGATGTCTTGACAAATTGGGCGCCGGCGGACTTGGTCAGGATGGCCCCGGCAATTTTCTCCTCTTCAGAGAGCAGAGCTAGCTCGAGAATGACTTTCACAGCAACCGGTTTGGGGGCCTTCTCTGCGGCCGAGCAAACCGCGCGAATATCGTCTTCAACATACTCGTAGTCACCCTCTTTCAATGCAGCGACGTTGATCACCATATCCAGCTCATCGGCGCCAGCGGCAATGGCCTTCTGTGCCTCAAAGGCCTTTGTTTCTTTGGTCGACATTCCGTGAGGGAATCCAACGACCACGCAAAGGAGAACATCCGAATCTCCCAAGCAGCTCTTGGCCAACTCGGCGTGGCAAGGATTCACACACACAGATGCAACAGCATATTGAACGGCTTCTTTGCAGAGTTTCTTGACGCCTTCTTTGCTGGCCGTCGGCCCAAGCAAGGTGTGGTCAATTCGCTTCGCAAGCTCTTTCCTTGTCAACATTGCATTCTCCTTCGCCGTCACTTCTGGACAGCGCCTAGCTCGGTTCGTCTGGTTCCCTTCTTGAAGAGAAGAAAACTCCTACCTCCCTCATGCATCAGTCCAATGCCGATGTAGCCAAGCTGAAACAGCTGCTCGATGAGGTTTCTGCCTTGCAGTCTCCATTGTATCGCAGCATCGCGGTCGCGCGCTTGAAGGGCGTTAAAATCCTCGGGGATTTCAGCGAGCAAATGCTCAGCCGTCGGCGACAGGTCACACTCGATAATTCCACGAACGCCTGACGCAAGGGTTGTCGTCTTGGTCAACACGGTCATCGCCTGAAGGCCGATCCTCTGATGCGGCGGCGCATGCTCGTTATCCAGTCTGTCGATGACACTGGGTGCGTCGATCCACCATTCGCACCGGACGCGATCTGTGGCCAACCCCGGAGCCCTTGAGTCCCGAGTGCTTCCCAGCGAGTCCCGGCTGTAGCCTGTTAGGATCCCGCCGAGTTTGTTCAGCGCGACGTGAAGCTCGATGCCATCAAGGGGATCGATGTCCCAATAGGCCAAGTCGATAGCTTCTTTCTGAAGCGTCGTTCGTTCGATCAGTCGAAGTTTCGTTCCAATCCCGCAGCTCCGCGCCTTCGGGCACACTCCCCAAACGACGGTTCGGCATGCTGAGTATCCGTCCATCACGGCGAGCAGATCGACCAAAACGCCATCGAGAGATCCCGTGTCTTGGGAGAATCCCGTTCGCGCTCCCAACAGGAGACCGCCGCTTTGTTGAGCATGGAATAGATGCGGCAGTCGCCAAATGGACGGGTCCCGCTCGCCAACGATTGCCTGCTGAAGATCGACGGCGGCTCTCAGGTCCTCGATGGCTTGAAGGGGACTAATGGCGATAGTCATTGGCGTGATCTTTGTTCTGTTCCCGCTTGTCGGCGTACATTCGTCGATCAACTTCCTCAAGAATCTCTTCCATGGTTTCGGTCTGGCCGGGGAGCCGTGAATAGATACCAATGCTCAGCCCCAAGGTCAATCCGAGATGCTTCGCATCCGTACCCTCAAGAACGGAAGCGACTTCTTTCCTCAGACGCTCTGCAATGAGGTTGGCAGCCGCATGTCCATCGGTTTCAGGCATGACGATGAGAAACTCATCGCCACCATAACGAATGACTCGGTCCGAATCCCTTACAGCACTGGACAGCATGCGGGCAACATTCTGCAGCACTACATCTCCTGTCAGATGGCCCATGCGATTGTTCACTGACCGGAAGCCGTCGACGTCAATCATCATCAGCGACAGAGGATGTGCATATCGATCACTTCGTCCCAACTCAGACGCGATGATGGAGTTGAAGTAGTGGCGGTTGAATAGGCCGGTCAGAGGATCCCGGATTGCTTGCTCTCGCAACGTGGCTTGCGACGAAATATTGGAAAGGGCGATGGCGAGATGAGTGGCCACCACTTCGATGAGGCGTCGATCCTCATCATCAAAGAAGTTGACAGTGGGGCTTTCTGTATTGATGGCTCCAAGAAGGTTTCCCGAGAAGAGAATCGGGACCGCCAATTCAGAACGCGTACTTGCAGATACTTCGATGTAGTGCGGATTCTCTCGAACATCTGGAACAATCGCATAGCGGCGGATCATGGCCGCGTGTCCTGCGATGCCCTCACCCAGGCGGAAGGTTTGCCCGAGAGCCAGTGCATCTCGCTCATAGGAACCGTGGAGTCCGGCGATTCGTAGCGAGTCTTCACCGTTCATGAGCAAAATCGAGCTGATATGAAAATCGAATTGGCTGGCTAGGAATTCCAGCGTGCTGGAGATGGCCCGCTCCTCTGTTGCGGCAACAGCCAAATGTTGCCCGAACTCATAGATGCGACTGAGCGACGCCTGACGTCGGAGCCCCGAAATCGCTGTAGAGAGCTGGCTTGCTAACGCGGATAGGATCTCGACATCCTGACTGCCAAACGCGGCGACTCGCTGGCTGGCGACGTCAATGACGCCGAGTATGCCCTTTCGACCGGGAATAGGCACAGCGATGAAGGATCGAATGGCTCCTCTGATTCCGTTGTAACGAGTGTCTTCATGTGCATCGCCGACGACGATCGCTTCGCCCGTTTTGAACGCCATCCGCGTCAAGCCAAGCCCTTCTACGGGGTTCCTTGTCCCTTTCTGTGGCAGTTCCCCCTCAGGGAAAGAGCCGTTCTGCGCCACGGCTTCCAGAACAAGTCGAGCGGAGTCATTGAGCCAAATGCCGCAAAATTCAAAATGCATGTCATAGCAGACACGGTGGGATGCGATTTCGCAAAGCTCTCGCTCATTCGTCGTAAGGGCGAGATCTCTTCCTAGGACGGACAATCCATGCAATTGCTCTGCCTGCTTCTTCAACTGATTGAGCTTGAAGACGCGTTCGACGGCGATGGCGGCAAAGCGAGCAAGAAAAGCCACCGGCTCAATTGAAGCCACGGTCGGAGCGGTTTGATCGATCGGATCATCCACAGAGATAATTCCGATGATGCCATCCGCGCCGCGCAACGGAATAAACAAGTAATCGTCGGGATGCCATCCTTCGATGGCCACTGTTCCGCTGATACCGACGGCATCAGACCATGGCGTGCGATCATGAGGGATGTACTGAGCAGACCCGAGCGTGAACTCGTTGGCGAAAACCTGCTTGCGCTGCACGATATCCATCGGTGTTTGAGAAAAAACGGCTCGCTGTTCCTCGTCTGTCAGTCCAGAAGTCATGATCTTGTAAATCGGACCTTCGAACGGATTGGGAATGGATAAGTCATAAAGAGAAAGAAGAGCTCGCCCAAATCCGCTGTGCTCCACGATGGTGTCCAACACGAGCTGAAGGATGCGATCGATATTCTGCTCGGCGAGAATGACTTCTGTAAGCTCTAGAACGATGCGATGAAGTTGTTCAATGCGCGTTTCCTCAGTGATATCCCGTATGGTTCCTTCGATTCTCAGTGGATGGGAGTGCGAGATGATCCGCGATCGGATCTCTCCGACTAGAACCCGATGGTCGGAGGTAAGTAGTCGATAGGTGTTTGGTGGGGGAGCTCCGGCGGGTCGAAATGGCAAATCTCGCATCGCTTGGAGCAGTCTGGGACGATCGGCTGGTGTAAACAGGCTTTCGACTTCGAGGCCTTTCAATTCTGCTAGCTCGTAGCCAATTCGCTCAAGTAAGTAATCATTGGCATACGACACCCGTCCGTTCGTGAGCTCGAATACGCCGAGGGGCGCTGACTCCAACAGCTCACGGTAATGGGTCAGCTGGGAGTGCAATCGGTGAACCTCGCAAGCACAGGAAATAGCCCAATGAAGCTCCTCGTCAGAAAAGGTACCTGGAATCCGTGTGATACCAAGATCAGGATCAGGGAAATAGGACAATCCTGTTCCACGTGTGTTGTCGACAAGGAGGATGGGTGCATCCTTTGTTTCACGAATCTGGGCGATGGTGGCTTCAATCTCTGACTGATCCTGGTCAAGAACATTCAGTACAACAGCGCGAATCGGACGGTTGGGCTTTGCGGAAAGCTCGGCAGAGGATAATAGCGCGGTTTCGTAGCCAAGTGAATTGAGCTTCTGCCATACCGGACACTCAGATTGGGCAGCCGACGTGCGGACGAGTATTGTTCCCTTGGGATCCTGATTCATTATTCACCTGTTGGATTGGGTCAGCTGTTGGATCTGATCTGAATCATGGGTCCAGTTTGCCTGAACTTTGACGATCGTTTCAAGGAATACGCGGTGTCCCAGCAGCTTCTCAATATCTGCACGTGCAAGGGAGCCGATCTTCTTGATCATCTTGCCTCCCTTTCCGATCAGAATGCCCTTCTGAGACTCGCGTTCGACGACAATCTCTGCCTTGATTTCAACGATGCCATCGTCTCGTTCGTTAAGCCATTTGAGTCGAACGGCCGTTGAATAGGGCACTTCTCGATGAGTGAGGCGGAACACCTTCTCGCGAATCAATTCGCCAATGAGAAAATCCTCTGTTTGATCGGATTTCTGTTCATCAGGGAATAGGGTCATGCCAAGCGGCAAGTATTTGGAGATCGTTTCAATGACATCGCTGATGCCCTGATGGCGCATGGCTGAAACGGGAATTAACTCAGCGAAAAGGTCTGTCTTCTCGTACGCGATCAGGGTTTCTGCCACCTCATTCGCCTTAACGCTATCGGTCTTGTTCACGAGCAGAATGACGGGGACTTCGAAATCCTTCCAATCATCGAACACGAGCCGATCCAACTTGGACACCTCTCCCCACGGCTCCACCATGTAAACAAGGAGATCCATTCCGCGAAGACCTCGCTTCGCTTCGCGCAAGATGTGCTTGCTCAATGCATCCCCCGGTTTATGCATCCCAGGTGTATCGACAAAAACAATCTGAGCGTCGTCTGTTGTCAGTACGCAGCGAATGCGATTACGTGTCGTCTGGGGTTTGCTCGATGTGATCAGCAGTTTTTGACCAATAGCTGCGTTGAGAAATGTGGATTTTCCCACATTGGTTTGCCCAAGCACTGCAACAAAGCCTGTTCGACGCTTCTCTGCTTTCCGCTCTGCTTGTGCCTCTGCGGCCATCATGTGTCATCCCCTTCCCAGCTGATTGTGCCCATTGTAGTTGAGCTGAACTGGAATCCGAAAGCGCAGGGATTCTCGAATCCCTAAAATTGTGTTCTCAATCGGGCCCAACTATACTCGAAACGAGAGACTGAAATGGACACAGTAATCACAAACATTGGCCAATTGGTCACACCCGTTGAGTCGTTGTTGGGCGGCGGCAAGCGCTCGGTGACGCTCCGAATGACGCCTGACGCTACGCTCTATATTCAGAATGGTCGGATCAGTGAGATCCCATCCGGGAGAACGAAGACGCAGGTTCAGACCCTGAATGCAGGTGGGGGCGTTGTCCTGCCTGGGCTGGTCGATCCATTTTGGGTCATGCCCAGTCTTCCTCTGTGGATTCATGAGCTGCCTGGATTGAAGTTTCCTGAGAAAGATTTGCTGAATTGGAGCCTCCGACTTCTTCGTTTGGCGCTTCGGGCAGGGGTGACTACAACTGAAGTGAAGTGCCGACATGACCTCGAGTTCGAGTCTCTCACGGCACTTGGCCATCTCGGGAAGCAACAGCATCCTCGAGTGGTCGGAACATTGCTCGCATCCCTTCCCGAGGACAGGTCCGTTTGCAGCATGTCATCGCTGATTGGCGAGGTCATTCCTGAGATCCGGAGTAGGCGATTGGCGACGTTTTGTGACATAGGCTGGGGAGGGCACGAAGGCTTTGTCAATGAAGCGCGAGATGTGTTGCGGGCTGCTAGCGGCGCAGGATTGCGTCCCAAATTGCATATCCAAGCCCAGCCCGTCATGATAGACGTGCGAAGCCTAGCTCTTTCTCTTGACATAGCCTCCGTAGGATGTGCATCGCATCTTTCGCCGGCGACAGTCAAACATCTCTTTGATAGCAACGTATTCCCCGTTTACTTGCCCGCCCTACCTGATGGACAGATCGGCAAGCATCTCAACGTGCGCGCGCTACTCGATCAAGGAGTCGCTGTTGCGATTGGGTCAGGGAATGGATTGTTCGATTGCCAATTGAAATCGATGTGGTCCGTGCTAGCATCGGCTATCGATCGAATGGACATGACATTGGCTGAGGCAATTGTCTCGTGCACGCTGCATAACGCGATCGCTCTGGAAATGTCCGATGACGTTGGGAGTCTGGAGCCTGGAAAGTCTGCAGACCTGGTGATTCTTGATCTGCTTGATTTCCGCGAACTGGAATCCGTTGTTGCCGCACCTCCCGTGTCTATGGTGATGGTAGGCGGAGAGATCGTTCACTCTCGATGACAGTTCATGTGGCCGCCTACGCGAAACTGAATTTGTTCTTGACTGTATGCGGTGAGCGCCAGGACGGATTCCATGAGATTCATTCGCTTGTTCAGACCATTCATCTCGCCGACTACCTTGCGGTTTCACTCGCGCCGGACCTGCGTGTCTCATGCAGCGTCGATTTAGGCGGGATCAATATCGTTGAGACCGCTGTGCGCAGATTGTTGCGAGAAAAAGGAACGTCGACCTGCGTCCATATTTGGATTGACAAACGCATTCCCATTGGAGCGGGCCTAGGAGGTGGATCCTCCGATGCTGCAGCAGCTCTTGGCGTGGTCAATCGGATGATCCCCCCTCTGGTCTCCCAATCCCGATTGGCAGAAATCGCAGGAAGTATCGGTGCAGATGTGCCCCTATTCCTAAGCGGTGGCTGTATCGAACTGGAAGGGCTAGGGCATCCGATCCGACGCCTCACCGTCCGCGACGAGACGTTTGTCGTGCTTGTCCCCGATGTTCAGTGCTTGACAAGAGATGTCTACGAAGCTTGGCAAATCGGTGAGACGTCGGCGTGCAGAGAGAAGCTGGGACACAATGACCTGTTGGCTGCTGCCATTCGACTTCACCCAGAACTTGCCTGCGTGAGCCAACGCATGAGCCAACTGAACGGTCTTTACTCGGGAATGACGGGGAGCGGCTCGGCGTTCTTCACGGCATTCGCAACCGCACTGGAAGCTGAGCGAGCGTGTGAGCGGCTAGCAGGACAGCAGCTCGGCGGCCGAGTATATTATTGCCAGCCAACCAAGCTTGGGTTCGTGGAGATTCCTGATACGGAGCTCTCTGAACCTGACGATTCCGAGTGGCGACGATAATACGGGGGGATGGGGAATGAAGATCGCGATTGACGGCCCAGCAGCATCTGGGAAGTCTACCTTGGGGATGGCACTGGCAAAGTTGTTTGACCTCCGCTTTGTCGAAACTGGGAAGATGTATCGTGCTGTTGCCTTGGCATTTGATCTCGGAATCGACTTGCCAGACATCGAGATTGAGGTCACTAGAGACGAACGGTTCCTCCTCAATGGACAGGATGTCACGTCGCAACTCCATACATCAGACTTGGATCAAAAATCGTCTCAAGTCGCCACTCGAGCTGATGTCCGCAGCCGCTTGGTGGAACTCCAACGACACATCGCAGAAAAGCATGATGTTGTCATGGAGGGCAGGGACATTGGAACGGTTGTACTGCCCAGTGCTGATGTGAAGATCTTCCTCAAGGCGAATGCAAGAGAGCGTGCGCTACGGCGAATGAAGCAACGCGGATCTGGAAATTTGGAGGAAATCGAACGCGAGCTTCTCGTGCGAGATCGACGGGACTCAGAACGCGCCGTTGCTCCCTTGAAACCCGCTACCGATGCAACTATAATTGAAACAGACCGAAAGTCTCTAAAAGAGGTCATTTCCGAAGCATCCATCTTGGTAAGGGATCGGCTGGGACACGTTGCTGGGGCAGTTGAAGATCGGGATTAAGAACGGGCTATATGCACTGATTGTGTTGCTATGTCTCGTGGTCACGAAGATCTTCTTTCGTATCCGGGTTATCGGGCGAGAGAACATCGCCAAGGACACGGGATACATTGCAGTCGCAAGGCATCGTAGCTATTGGGATCCACCCGTCGTAAGTGTAGCCATTGGGGCACTCACTCCTGTTCACTACATTTCACGCAAGGGTCTCATGAATGGCGTCCCAGTGATGCAAGCAATCGTCCGAACCTTTTCCACGATTATTGACCGAGAGAATTTCAGTCGTGATGATTTTCGGAGAGTGTTGGCAGCCATGAAACAACATCGAATCATTGGATTGTTTCCTGAAGGTACGACGCGCGAGAGCGTCGAAGCGAAGACGGGGGTTATTCATTTCGCTCGGCTATCAGGCAAGCAAATCCTTCCTGTGAATATCATGGCTGATGGGCCTTATCCCTCGACTCGCAGGTTCCGATTCTCCCGACTCACCGTGGCAATTGGCAAGCCCTTTGATGTCGCCGAATTGTCAACAGGAGATATTGCTGGGAAACCGCGCGCTGATCAGCATCAACAAATGAGCGAATTGTTAATGCTCAGAGTTGATAACGCTTAAGGAATCGAGGAGGATAAGGGGTGCTACATAAACGACGAAGCGGGCTCAGAGATGCATATCTGAGGAAGCTCAATGGTAGGTGTCATTAGAGAATGGAACAGCGAATCAAAATGGAAGACGCTTTCACCGAAAGCGACGTGAAGATGTACAGTCGCGGAGACGTGATCTCCGGCACTGTCGTTCAAGTCAATGAGACTGAGATCCTCGTCGACATCGGCTACAAATCGGAAGGCATCCTTCCCGTAGCCGAGCTTTCGCCTTTCCGTACGAATGGGAAGGTTGAAGAGGGCGAAGAGATCGAGGTTCTTGTTACTTACATTGATGAAGAGAAAGGGACCGTATACGCGTCTGAGAAGCAGGCGGAATACGAGAAGCGAATCGATAGCCTGGAAGAGGCATACCGCAACGGCGACATGATCGAAGGCGAAATCACCGGCGAAGTGAAAAGCGCTGGCTATCATGTCAATCTCGATGGTATCCGAGCGTTCCTTCCAGGATCTCATCTCGGAGACGATCTGCCGAGTTCGATTGATGAGCTTCGCGGCCAGAGGATCCAGTTCAAGATTCTCGAACTGTCCCGACGAGACAAGAATTTAGTTGTCTCGCACAAAGTGTTTGTCAAGGAGCAAGAGAAAGAGAAGCGGATGTCGCTTTTCCAGTCTCTTGAGAAGGACCAGGAGATCGAGGGAACGATCCGTAGTGTTGTTGACTTCGGGCTATTTGTTGACATCGGTGGTTTCGAAGGGCTGGTCCACCGATCTGAGATTGCCTGGAAGGATCTACCCGTCCCCCCGTCTGAATACAAAGTCGGCGAGAAGGTCACAGTCAAGGTCATCGACTTCGATACTGAGAAGGGCAAGGTTTCGCTTTCGATCAAACGACTCCGTTCGAATCCTTGGGAAGGGATTACCGAGCGCTTCACGGCCGGAACTCAGGTTACAGGCGCAGTCGTCAGCGTCACGGATTTTGGTGCCTTTGTTGAACTTGAGCAGGATGTTGAAGGCCTGGTTCATGTATCCGAGTTGTCCTGGGGACATCCAGAAAGTCCCAAAGACGTCGTCTCCGAAGGGGATGTCGTGACTGTCGTCGTACTGAGTGTGGATGAGTCTGCTCATCGAATCAGCCTGTCCTTGCGCCGAACGCAGAGCGATCCTTGGGAAGCCGTGGCTGCCAATTATCCACGCGGGAAAGTGGTGCCTGGCGCAGTCACCAAGCTCACTGACTTTGGAGCCTTCATCAAGCTAGAAGACGGCATCGAAGGATTGGTCCACGTATCCGAGATTGACTGGGGACACGTAAACCATCCTCGCGACGTGCTGGCAGAAGGCGATGAGGTTGAGGTCAAGGTACTCAGCGCAGATCCGTCGGAACGTAGAATTTCTCTAAGCATCCGTGAATTGAAAGACAACCCGTGGCAGAAGTTCGTTGAGCGATTCGCAATCGATGAAGTCGTCGATGGTGTGATCACCGAAATCAAAGACTTCGGTGCCTTCATGAAGATCACGGACGAAGTCGATGGCTTGATTCACGTTTCCGAAATCAGCGACGAGCGAATCGCGACGCCAGCCGATGTGCTCACAGTCGGTGCCAAGATTCAAGCTAGGATTATTGGCATCAACGAAGAGAAACGGCAGGTACGTCTGACCATGCGCAATCTGTTTGGCCCACCGGAAATTCCGGTGATCTCCTTTGAGGAGCGCGAACGTGAGCGACCGACAACTCCGGGCCGCAGTGGTGGCGGTGGCGGAGGAAAGGGTCGTGCTGGCGGACGTGGCGGAGCAAGCAAAGAGCGCGGCGGGCGTAGCAAAGAGCGTGTGGATCGTAGATTCCTTGACGATGCAGGCCACGAGTCTCTCAGCATGAGGGATCTGCTTGCCGAAGCATCAGTGGAAGAAGACGAGTCCTAAGAACAAACGAACACTGCAAGGAGGGTACACGGATGAACAAGGGCGAATTCATTGATCGGCTGGCGGACAAGACCAGCGCAACGAAGAAAGAGGCGCGTCAGCTTCTGGATTCGGTGCTCGATCTGATTCAAGAGACCTTGCTTCAAGGTGACGAGGTCAAATTGGTCGGATTTGGCAAGTTTGCGGTTCGCGCGCGCAAAGCCAGCAGTCGGATCAATCCCCAGACCAAGCGCCCGATTGAAGTTGAATCGAAAGTAGTACCGCTTTTCCGACCTGGCAAAGAACTGAAGCGCCAGATTGAGAAGAAGCTCAAGGTGACGCCGAAAGGTGTAGCCAAAGTTTAATCGCTCTGTTCCATCTCTAAATAGAGTGACCGGTCTCGTAACGTGAGACCGGTCACTTCTCATTTGACCAGGGATGCTCTGCAGCTACCGAATGACGCGTATTCTCTCAGCAATAATGATCGATGCCAGTTCCTGAACGGCAGTATCCAGATCGTCGTTGATAATCAAGTAATCGAAGCACGGCAACTCCAGCATTTCAAGCTTGGCCACTTCGAGTCGCCGTTCGATTCTTGAATCGTCTTCGGTATTTCGTTTGCGCAACCGCGATTCAAGCTCCTCAGTAGATGATGGAGTCAGGAAGATATAGAGTACTCGAATAAATCCCATGTCGGTCTTCTGGAGCGACTTTGCTCCCTTAACCTCGATGTTGAGAATCACATCAAGCCCCTCGTCGACATAACCCTCGATCTGAGATCGCGACGTTCCATAGTGATCATCCAGATAGGTGACATGCTCAAGAAAGTCGCCCGCCTCAATGCGCTGCACGAACTCCTGCTGCGAGACGAAGACATAGTCCGCGCCAGCCACTTCGGTAGGTCGTCTTGGACGGGACGTGTAGGACACCGAGTAGACCAGTCCCGGAAGCATCGCGATCACTCGATCAATCACCGAATTCTTGCCTGCACCTGAAGGACCCGTGACAACGAACGCCAACCCACTCCCAATCCCCCGGCGGCTGTCACACACGCTATTCGACATTCTGCAGCTGCTCCTTGAATTGCTCGACCGCCAGCTTCATGTCGACCACAATCGAACTGGTTGACGTATCTCTCGCCTTGGATCCGAGGGTGTTGACTTCGCGCAGCATCTCCTGGCTCAGGAAATCAAGCTCCTTGCCAATCGGCTTATCCACTTCGAGGACCTGCATTGCGCGATCCAGATGCGTCGACAGCCGCACGATTTCCTCTTGGACATCAAATCGATCGGCAAGCAGTGCGACCTCAGCCTCCATTCGTGAAGGCTCGACCTTTAGCTGCAATGCCTCAATCTTCTCTGCAAGTCGGGTGCGAATCTCATCCAGAACCACAGGCAATCGCTCCTTTACCTGCTCCAGCAAATCACGAATCCGATCCGTGATAGCTGCCAGTTCAGTTTTCATTTCGTCCCCTTCCCGAGCTCGGCCAGCATTGGTTTCCATAATGGCGGCCGCTAACGCCTGCTCCAAAATGAGCCACAGTCTTTCATCTTCAGCGTGCAGTGGCTGGAGTCCACCGGCGCGGCTGAGATCCTCCAACGAGGGAGATTCTTTGATACCCAGCAGCTGCTGAATGTTCAGAAGCTCTCGATACGTGCTTTGAGCGGCCGCAACATCCAGCGGGTTGTCATTTCCACCCGTGCCCACATGATTGACACCGATCCACACGCTGATTTCGCCCCGTGAGAATGTCTCCTTCAATCGTGTCTCAATGCGCGAAAGCAATTGTGGATGATCGTTGAGCGAGCGAATGCGTGTCGAGAGGAATCGGTTGTTCAGAGATCGAATACTTACCTCAACTCGCCAATTCTCACCCTCCGCCGAGCCCACTCCAAATCCAGTCATGCTGTTAACCATAATTCTCCTTTGTCATTGCCAAGCAAGCATATCCGACCACGGAGCTTCGGTCGCCTGTGACGTCTGCAGAGGTCGTATAATCCACGATGCGCGTGGCCGACCAGTGGCTGTTCGAGGCCGTTGCCATCAGAACCTCGATCGATGTGGCCCCGCAGATGGTCAATTGCTGCTCGCGGCACAAGGAATGAAAGCCCGGGACGTCCAGCGCGAGAATACGGTTCATCGCTGCCGCGTCAGCTGCTCGAGCGCGAGAATCGGCCTCAAAGTGGGTGAAATCCGAACTGGCAATCAACAGGGCGTGCCGATCTTCGAGCAGCTTGGAGAGGGCTCTCGCCGCCTCATAGACGCCGGCCAGCGGCGCAGGAGCGACGCAGACCGGGACAATCGTTGGGGCCACTCCCCACAGGTATTGAATGAATGGAAGCTGAACCTCGATGGAATGCTCTCGTTCAAAAGAAGCCGCCTCCGTCGTGAATCCTTCGCCACGCAGCTGAGCGATCATGTCCAAATCCACCGGAGATCGGCCTAGCGGCGTCTGCCAATGCGAATGAGGAGCAAGCGCGAACCACGGACCGACGCCGGTATGACTGGCTCCGAGAATCACGACCACGTCAGGTCGGCCGAATCGTGCCGCCTCCAAGTATCCGGCGGCAGCAACGCTGCCCGAATAGATGTAGCCAGCATGAGGCAACACAAGCCCCAGCGAAGACGGCAGCGAGCGGCCAGGCAAAGCCGCGTCATTTCCCAGCAATGTGTTGAGCAGTTGCCTCAACCGATCAGGTTGATTTGGGTAGAATGTGCCAGAGACAATCGGCAAACGTATCGTATTGCTCATGGAAGCATTGTAACGATCAGACGATTGGCAGACCAAGCACAGATGATCCTATCGGGATCTTGACGCTCTCTAGTGGGTTGCGTAAGATTCCATTCGAGCATTGGGAGATCGTCTAATGGTAGGACAGCGGGTTCTGGTCCCGTCAGTGAGGGTTCGAATCCTTCTCTCCCAAAAGTAAGAAGACACCCTCGATTGAGGGTGTTTCTTATTTGGGGATAGGCGGTGAGAACCCTCATACGTAGGACGGGAGCTTGCGAAACAAACTCCCAAGCCACTGGAAAACCATCCATCCATTCCAGTGGCCATCCTTCTCCTCTCCCAAAACATGGAAAGAGCACCCTCTTTGGAGGGTGCTTTTCTATGTTGAGAGTAATATGAGAACCCTCTTACGTAGGATAGAGTTCGCCTTGGCGAACTCCAAGCAGCGGGAAATGAGCCAATCGATCCTGTTGCCATCCTTACTCTCCCCACCAACTACCCACTGATATCAAGAGGGTGTTTCTTCTTTCAGATCAAGGATTCGAACCCTCAAGCCAACGATTGGAGTTCGCGTCCGCGAACTCCCAAGTCACTGAGATCCGGAAAGCCGCTCAGTGGCCTCCTCCATCTCCCATAAGTAAGAAGACGCCCTCATCAGAGGACGTTCTTTCTTTTGGAGAGAAGTTGGTGAGACCCCTCAAAACAACCATTCACGGTGTTCGCCGCAGGAGAAGCCGTTCGTCCCCGAAGGGGACACGTTTGCCTCGGCAAACTCCAAGCAACTGAAGAGCTGGGCGGAGATGGAATCCGCGTGAGCGGCCTCCCAATCAACAGGGATCGTAATCCCTGTTGTCGTTGCCGCATCCGTAGTCCTCTTCCGCCTTAATTCCATCTCGGTCCTGGAGTGGTTTTCTTTGATGAATCAAGACCGCTTCGGAGACCTTGAGGAATCCATCTGACATCTCATGTATCATCATGTTGTGCTGGCCTGAATGTCCCAGTGACGGGCGGCAGCATACGAGTCCGATTCCGGAGGCTCCATTGACCGGATTCATCTTCTTGTGCGTACTTGCGGCACGAATACACAGCCGCGGGAATGACTGAACTTGACGGAGGTCTACAACGATGATCGAACGACACCGACTAGAACGCAGAATGCCTCTTCGCTTCGCCTTGCGGACATTTCCCGGCATCCTGTTTTTGGCACTGGCGTTGTGCCTGATTGCAGGTATGGGAACGGCGATTGCCCAGGAACTTGGCATGTTGCGCTTTGAAGCATCAGGACCTATTCAGATCGAAGTGCACGATCCTCTAGGCAATATTGTGAGCCGGGATGTGGTTCAGATCGAGGGCGCCAGTTTTGTGGATGTTGACGCGGCGATTACCATCGAGATTCCGAATCGCATCTTAGGCGACTACCTCGTCCACATGAATGTGGATGGCTCTGCCAATCGGTTGCAGCATTTCTACATCTCTGTGACTGACGGTGTTGAGACGATTCAGCTGGCTGACTTCCAACTCATTGTCAATGCGCCGGTTGATCCATTTGTGATTCGGAGCACAGCTGACGGTTTCACAAACGTGACCGATCTCGTCGACGACGAAGCGTCAGGTGCTGGCTCATCTTCAACCATGATCTGGATCATTGCCGGCGCGGCGGGATTGATTGCTGCGGGAGTTCTTGTTCTTGTTGCCCGATCTCGCAAGAAGA
>JAHITR010000223.1 GCA_018817505.1 Candidatus Bipolaricaulota bacterium
ACTGAAATCTGGAGGACACACGATGTCACATCGCAATCCTGAAGCGTTCTGCGGCTTGTACTGCGGCGCTTGTCCCGTGTACTTGAAGCGCGCAGATGATTGGATCGTAAAGATCGTGCTCAAGGAACACGGACTCGCATTTGAAGATCTGCATTGCGAAGGTTGCCGCTCAAGGGAGCTCTCGCCCTCGTGCCAAGACTGCCCAACTCGAGACTGTGCCAAGAGCAAGGGCCTCGATTCCTGCTCGTCGTGCGACCAGATGCCATGCACGCGTATCGCAGGATTCGCTAGCGTCCGTCCGCACTGCAAAGAGGTCGCAGGCAACCTCACATTCCTACGAGACAAGGGTTCTGATGCGTGGCTTGAAGCTCAAGCTTTTCAATGGCAATGTAAGGCCTGTGGCCGAGTCGGCTCGTGGTACGAGACGGTGTGTAGCGCGTGCGGCGGTCTGCTTCCAGCAGGCTATGAGCCATAGACTCAGCTCCGTTTCGATCTGACGCCATTCTCACCATCGGAGGGCTATGAACAACACGAATAACACGGCACCACTGATTCTCCCCATGACGCCTGACAACTACGAATCGTTTGTCGCACTTCACAATCGCGTCTACCCGACACGAACGCGAACTGTGGAGGAAGTGATTGAGGCCGATCGAACACGGAGCCCGAAGCTCGCATTCGGGAGACAGGCCGCATTCATTGATGATCAGATGGTCGGCTTCGCTGGCTACAGTCAATGGACTGGTGAGACGCACCAAACCTGGTTCCAGATCGATGTCGTCGTTGACGAGCCGTTTCGCCGCAAAGGCATTGGGACTGCTCTCTACTCACACTTGTCCGAGGAGTTCTTGCCGCACCATCCCAAGGTGCTTCGTGCTGACGCTTACGAGAATCTCCCTTCAGGCCTGCCGTTTGCAGAGACTCTTGGGTTCAAGGATGTGTTCAGAGAGGGTCCTTCTCATCTGGATCTTGCGCCGTTCGATGCTGCGTCCTTTGAACCGCTGATCGATCGCCTGCAGTCCGAAAGCGTTCGCTTTATCTCGTATGCAGAGCTCAAGAAGGACGCCCCCGACTTCGCCGACCCCCTTTATGCCGCCTACCGCGCCGCGTGGAAGGATGTCCCCAAAGAAGAAGAAAGCGACATCACACGAAACGAATGGAACGAATGGGTGGTCGATGGCTCGCAATTGGATTTCGAGGTTTCAACGGCCGCTCTGTGCAACGGGGAAATCGTCGGCTTTTGCGAGGTCGGATCGGCAGCCGATGGCCGACCCCTGTATGCGGGGCTGGCAGGCGTGGCAAAAGCTGAACGGGGGCGCGGTATCGCGACGGCTCTCAACGTCAAGGTCATCCTTGCCGCTCGGGGCAAAGGGCATCCGCAGATTCAAACAAGTAGCGCCATCGAGAACATCGCCATGCAAACCGTCTACAGCAGGCTGGGCTTCGTTCGCGAACCGGTATGGATCCAGCTGGAGAAGCGAGTGGCAGAGACACGCTTGTCGTGAGAAGATATCTGCGTGGAGGCAAGGACATCTTTCGTTCTCTGTTGGGGGGGCACATGAAGACCATTGGCTTATTGGGCGGCATGAGTTGGGAAAGCACCGTCGGCTACTATCGTTTGATCAATGAGGGCATCCGGAATGCCCTGGGTGGTTTGCACTCCGCGAAGATTGCCATGGTGAGCGTCGACTTCGATCCGTTTGCCGAACTTCAACACAAAGCCGACTGGGACGAGACGGGAAGGTTGCTTGCCGAAGCGGCGCAGCGCGTTCAGGCCGCTGGGGCCGACTTCCTGCTCATCTGTGCCAATACGATGCACAAGGTTGCCCCGCAAATTGAGGACGCCATTGGCATTCCCCTGCTTCACATTGCAGATGCCGCCGCCGAGGTTCTTCTTGAGCGCAACATTCGGACGGTCGGGCTACTCGGCACAGTATTCACCATGGAACAAGACTTCTACAGAGGCCGGTTGCAGGACAAGCACGGAATCGACGTGCTGCTTCCCTCTCCAGAGGATCGAACGATCGTCCACAACATCATCTATCAGGAGCTATGTCTCGGGAAGCAGGAGCCTGCGTCAAGAACGCAATACCTGCGCATCATCGACGAATTAGCCGGCCAAGGCGCGGAAGCCGTCGTCCTGGGCTGTACGGAAATAGGCATGCTGGTGAAGCAAGGCGATACAAACATCCTGCTCCTCGATACAACGGCTGTTCACGCAGCCAATGCTGTTCAAGAAGCCCTTCGCTAAGGCGGTGATCCTATGCAGTTTCTGGTAATCGGCTACGACGGTGAGGACGCGGGCGCCCCCGAACGTCGGATGGCCGTTCGTGAAAAACATTTGGCTGACAGCCAACGGATGTATGCATCTGGCAAATGGCAAGATTCGGGAGCGTTACTTGATGATGCGGGCATGATGATTGGCTCGTTCATTGTCTGTGACTATGCCTCCCGCGAAGAATTGGAGAGCGAATGGCTCCATCGCGAGCCCTATGTCACAGGCGGTGTATGGACGCGCATCGAAATCCATCCAGTTCTCATTTCGCCTCGTGCCTGCTCAAATCGAAGCCAGCTTGGGTGGCCAGACGGCAAGGCACGCACGTCCCATCTGTAAATCCACTCCCAGCAGTCTTCAGATGGACGCATGGGTGACATCACTCCGGTAGGGCGCTGCCTTGGATTTCCTGTACGATTTGCACAAGGAGGCAGGCATGGGCATTGCTTGGGGTATCGCCGGGGTGAGTCTAGTCATCTGGATTGTTCTGCTCGTTGGACGCGGGGGCTTTTGGCTTCCCCGTCCTCGACTTGACTCAACCGCGCTGGCATCTGCCTCTCAGGAACAGAGTCATTCCGTGGTCGCTATCATTCCCGCACGCGATGAGGAGATCGTCATCCAGGAAACGCTGCCATCCATTCTCAATCAGGACCTCAGGGGGGCGTTTCATGTCATCTTGGTAGACGACCGCAGCGAAGATGCCACCGCAGCCATCGCCCATCGCACCGCAGACCAAGCCGGACTCTCCCATCGCTTGACTGTGGTGAACGGCCTGCCTCTCCCCAGTGGATGGGCGGGCAAGGTGTGGGCCATGAACCAGGGCTCTCAACTGGAAATCGCAAGAGCGGCAGATTACATCTGGTTTACGGATGCCGACATCGCCCATGATCCGGGGATTCTCCAGGCTCTTGTTCAGAAGGCAACCACTGAAGATCTCGACCTGGTCTCGCTGATGGCTCAGCTGCGCATCGACTCGCGTTGGGATCGGCTCCTCATTCCCGCATTTGTCTACTTCTTTGCCAAGCTTTACCCATTCCGATTCGTCAACAACAACCGTCGACGCATAGCGGGTGCTGCAGGCGGGTGCATCCTCGTCCGGCGGACAACGCTCGATGAGGCCGGTGGCGTGGAAGCCATCCGCGCCGCGCTCATCGACGATTGCGCACTGGGCCGATCGATCAAACGAAAAGGCGGTCGTGTGTGGCTCGGATTTACGCACAGCGTTCGAAGCGTTCGCGCCTACGGGACATTGCGTAGCGTGTGGGACATGGTCGCGCGCTCAGCATTTCACCAATTGAACTACTCCGTGACCCTGCTCAGCGCAACCCTTGTGGGGATGCTTTTCATCTACGCAGTGCCGCCCGTGGCCACCCTTGCTGGCCTTCTGGCTGCCACAACCGGCTCTCCCGGGGGCATCGTCCTGGCGGTGCTTGGGGGCGTGTCCTGGGGCCTCATGGGCTCCAGCTTCGTTCCCATCTTGCGACATCAACACTCCGGGCTGGGATACGCACTGCTTCTCCCTGTGGCCGGAATCCTGTACGCAGCCATGACGCTGTCCTCGGCGTGGAGGCACATCACCGGCCGAAGTGGCATGTGGAAGGGACGGCCCTACTCTGGAACGTAGCCGCCTGCATTCGCCGGGTTAAGTTGATTTGGCTTCGTACCCTGCCGGAAGTTGTGCTCCGCATTGTTCACAGGTCCGCTCGTACCACGATCCCACGCGCCCGCAGCTGTTGCATCGCCATTGTGCGTCTTGAGCTGCAAGCCATGCCTCAGAGCCGTTGTCTCGCAGGAACATGAGATTGCCAACAACCTCGACACCGTGTGGCCGCACCTTGCCGAATCCGGAAATTCCTTCACACGGCATCTCGCTGCACTGGGAACATGAGTCTAGCCCCTTGCGTTTGGCACAATCTCGAGTGGCGCAGTGTTGGCATGATGGGGAGAGCACGTCTGTGCGGCACCCGTCGCAATGCAGATCCTCAAGTGCCATCCCGTGCTCTTCGAGCACCTTCTTCACAATCCAATCGTGGTCACGCTTCAAGTACACAGGGCAGGCCCCGCTATACAGCCCGCAAAACGCCTCGGGATTTCGACTCGCCATGTTTTCCTTTTCCATGTGGTTTCCACCTACCTGGCACGAGTTTTTGTCCTATCCCAGAGTGAAGAGCAAGCTCCTTCTTGCCATTGACGCGAACGTGCTGTAGACTGCCCATACCCGAACAGGCAAACTTGGCGAAAGCCAGGGACGCAAAATTACGGGCCTAATGGAGAGATCCTATGGTCGCCGGATTGCCGAAAGCAGTTGATTGTGTGCGCCTAGCGCACCATAAGAGGTACTTTTTCTCATTTCTTATCGGTCTGAAATCAAGTCCAAGACCCGCTTTGCTAGATCTTCTCATGACCACAAGAAGCGCCCTGCAAGCTTTGGCGACTAACCGAGCATACCAGCGGTTTCATCTTTCTCTCCGGGTGGAGCG
>JAHITR010000224.1 GCA_018817505.1 Candidatus Bipolaricaulota bacterium
AACAGCAATGGAAGAAGATCCAGCAGAGAATGCATGAGCATTCTCAGTTAGTGAGCGAAGCGAACGGCGTGAGCGAAGGGAGCGACAGCGGCATGATCTTTGATGGTGTCGAGTTACCGAGTTTGCTCACGCTAGAGAAGGCTGCTGCGGTGCTTAAGACGGATATCGAGACGCTGCACGTATGGATCGATTCGGGCAAGATCGAAAGCGTTCGCACGAACGGAAGAATTCGCGTGTTGACTTCGTCAATCGAAAACAGAATGGGGCAACGAACGCCATCTCGCTCGAATCGCGATGTGCAGACATAGGTTGAAGAAAGCCTTATCCCGTCTCGTGTTCTACTGCGCTGATGGAGTTCGCGCACCCAAGACACCCGAAACCGTACGCCTCCAAGTCCCCATTGCGTCGAGCGAGGCGAGAAACGAAAACCATTGCTCAAACAGGTCCGGGAATGCCGCATAGTTGTAGACGTGGCCAACGACGGAGAATACGTTCACATCGTCTGTCTCAAGATACAAATCCGCAAGTGCGCCGCGATCTTGTGAAGCGATGAGCGCATGGGAGAGCTCCCACACATCGCACCCGTTGAGGGTAACGTTGGTTGGCTGCGATACCGCGTCCAGCAACGCTTGTCCTCGGGTTGAGTAGATGAGTTGGCACGGGTAATCGACGTCGTCCCCACTGTTTGATGTGCCCAGGCAGCCAGACACCCGTTCTCCTGGAAGGGCAGTCAGCAATGCCATGTAGTCATCCATCGTACCTTGATAACGCTTGAGATCTTCAGGATCGATCTGGATCAGCGGCGTATTTGTGTATCCGTCCCACGTCGAGCCGCGATCCTTTGTACCCCAATATCCGTGATGATGACAGCCGATCTCGTGCCCCGATTCAATCCAGGACTCAAGGAGGGCGATTTTCGTTTCATCCGCAAGAATCATCGACGCCCACTGCGGAGAAAAATCGAGGGTCAGAGGGATGTTGCGCGCCTCCGCTTGAGCGACCAATTTCGTGAGCTCAATCCACATCACCGGATTGGCACGCGTCGGCTCGCAGTGGACGACAAACACAGACGTGGGAAGCGCCGAGGTCTCCCATACAACCCATAGGAGAAGAAGGATAACGACCAGACCGCAATTGAATAGCGAAGCTACTCGTTTCAACATCGTCCTCCCATTGTGCTCACTTCTCTCTTTGGGCAACATCATGCAACGCTGGTGTTGCTAATAAATCAGATACTCGGCGAAAAGACAATCCCACGGGGAGATGGCATGCTAAAATACGTCGCGATTCGCATTCTTGGCATCATCCCCGTGCTCTTCTTTGTTGCGTTGCTATCGTTCGCAATCGTGGCCATCTACCCGGGCGACCACTTCACAGTGTATAAGCTGCGATTGGCTCTGGATGGCAATCAAACAACGCGTGCAGAAGCTGAACAAATGGTTAGTGAACTGCGCGCGCTTCGTGGACTAGACAAACCTTGGTATGCGCAATTCTGGTTCTGGTTTGAGGGAGCCATCATCCGCGGTGACTTTGGCTACTCATTCCAAACGGATCGCCCGGTGAACAGAATCATCTTCAGCTCTCAGGGGGGATTGGGATGGACGCTGCTCATTATGGTTACGTCCATCGCCTGGGCGTGGCTTCTAGGGGTCCCCACTGGGATTCTGTCCGCCGTGCGCTATCAGCAGCTAGCTGATCATTGTTTGACAGCCATCACATACGGGATCGCGGCATCTCCGCCACAGCTGTTGGGGCTGCTGTTTCTTTTCTTTGTGTACAAGTACCTCGACCCTTTGATCATCGCTGGTGGCGTCTGGGGATTGGTTGGATATCAATTTGCCAATCAGCCCGCAAGCCTGGCCAAAACGCTCAGCACGATCTGGCATCTCGTTCCCGTTTGGTTCATTGTCGGCGCTCCCGTCTACGCCGCCATTTCTCAACATCTTCGCGTCAGCCTTCTCAGCACAATGCCCTTGCCTTATCTCACCACAGCCTATGGGAAGGGGCTATCCAATGCCACCGTGCTATGGAAGCACGCTCTTCGCAATGCGCTCAATCCGCTGGTCAGCATGTCGGGGTATATGATCTCGATGACCGTCACCGGGTCCCTCCTCGCTTCGCATTTCCTTGGGTTGCCGTCATTTGGCCGAACATTCATGGAAGCGCTTCAGCGTCAGGATCAACCGGTGATCACCTCCATCTTGCTCCTCTACGGCGGCCTCCTGGTGATCGGGACCTTGCTGTCGGATCTTCTGCTCTTGTTCCTCGATCCACGAATCCGCTACGTCTAGATATTGATAACCCTCAGGCTATCATGCCCCCTCGAATTGCGATGGGAGAAGCCGTTCGTTACTCTCACATCTCGCACAGAACAAAGGAGATTCCATGCTCAAGATCAATGAGTATTTCGAAGGCAAGGTGAAGTCCATTGGCTTCGAAGACAATCGGGGCCCTATCACATCCGGCGTGATGGAGGCAGGCGAGTACACATTTTCCACAAGCTCGAAAGAGCTGATGACGGTCGTCACCGGAGCATTGACGATCAAACTCCCCGATGACACGGATTGGCTGACGTTCCCTGCAGGTGAATCCTTCCGCGTGCCAGCTGGCGTGTCGTTCGGAGTCAAGGTCCAGGAGCCAACCGCCTACATCTGCCGATACGGCTAGGGCTCAACCGCTGAGAGAATTGAATTGGGAACAAGGACGGGCCGGGATTATGGATCCCGGCCCGCACACTGTTATTCGTAGCGCAAGGCGTCAACAACTGGGAGCTTGGATGCTCTCCATGCAGGCCAAAGACCGGCAACTGCACCAAGCAAGAAGGAGCCAAAGAGCGTTTCAATGATCAGCAGAGGGTTGATCACTGAGACCACCTCGAATCCTGTCGTCAGACGATTGATAAGCAAGATCCCCAGCGAACTCAGTCCGACACCTGCAGCAGATCCGACAATCCCGCCAACCAATCCCATCAAGCCTGATTCGATCAAGAAGATCGTCCATATGTGACTGTTCTTGGCACCGACCGCTTTCATGACACCGATTTCCTTCGTCCGCTCGAGCACGGAGGTGAACATGGTATTCATGACCCCCACAGCGCCCACGAGCAGAGAGATGCCCGCGATTCCTGCAAGGAACGCGCTGATGATGCCTGTCATGGTTCCAATGGTCTCGCTGATATCGGTGTAGGTGATGGCAGAGATCTCCGAGCCGCGATCATTAAGCGCCTTCTCTGCTGCATCAGCAACCTCATCCACATTGTAGTTGGGCTCAGTTCGTACCAGGGTGATGAGGACGTCGTCCGCGGGGCCCCACAGCAAATCCATCGTTTCATAGGGCACGCTAATCGTGTCGCCATCGGATCCCCCACTGAATTGCATACCAAATCCAGATCCCGAATCCTCTTTTGCCGCTTCCGGAGGAGCCATGATTCCGATAATCGTCAGATTTAACTCAGCATCGCCGTCGCCAGCAACAAGAATCGTGTCGCCAACGGTGACACCTAAACGCTGAGAAATCTCGAAATCGAGCACGGCAACATCAATATCGCCAGGTTCGAACAGCCGCCCGCCAGGAAGGACTTCAAGCTTTCCCGTGAACGATTCGAATTCTGTCATCAGCTCCGGCGACAAACCCGACACAGGAAGAAATCCTTGAAGGACTGTTCCGTCAGCTTTTGGCTGCCCTTGAACGAACCCAGTTCGCTCTCGTACAGCTGCCGCCACTTTGACCCCTTCAATTGATTTCAACAGATCGAGATCGAGTGCGTACTCCGTGGCACCGCCACCGTTGTGAGCCCCTGGGCCAAACGTGCTTTCGTCCATCACAATGAACGTATCCACTCCGAAGACCCCAGAGACTTGCTCCTTGATGGTCTTGTCGAAGCTGTAGCCGATGGACATCAGACCAACGACAGCCGTGATCCCGATGAAGACACCAATCACTGTCAGCCAACTGCGCATTCTTCGATGAAGGATGCTTTGTCCGGCAAGCTGTAGAAAATCCCAGAACTTACGCATAGGACTCACCCTCCCTGTTCAAGGAACCCTTTGGCTTCCGCGTATCAATGCATCCATCACGCAGTCGGATAATGCGGTCAGCAATCTCTGCGGCCTCTGGATCGTGAGTGACCAGAATGACGGTCTTTCCGTCTTTCTTGGCGAGCCCCTTAAGTAGTGAGAGCACAGCTTCTCCGCTCTCGGAGTCGAGGTTCCCCGTCGGCTCGTCGGCAAGGATGATCTCAGGATCATTGGCAAGTGCGCGTGCAATGGCGACGCGCTGCCGTTCTCCGCCTGATAGCTCGTTGGGCTTGTGGTGTGTCCGATCCGCAAGTCCCACACCCGCAAGCAGAGCACTCGCCTTCTTGGCGCGCTCCTTCTTCCCGACGCCTTGGAAGATCATCGGGAGTTCGACGTTCCGCTGTGCGGAAAGCGTCGGAATCAAGCTGAATGTCTGGAAGACAAAGCCAACCGTTTGACCTCGAAGCACCACGAGTTCGGCCTCTTTGAGCTGCTGCAGATCCTTTCCGTTGATGAATGCCTTCCCTTCGGTTGGGACATCCAGCGCTCCAAGAATATGCATGAGCGTCGACTTTCCTGAGCCAGAAGGGCCCATGACGGCGACGATCTCTCCCTTGTCAATCTGTAAGTCGAGTCCGCGCAACGCACGGACGATCACCTTGCCAAGCTGATAGTTCTTGGTGAGTCCCTTCATATCCAACAGCGCCATGTTAGCCCTCGCCTTCGACGACGGTGTACTCGACCAGTTCAAGCGAAAATGTTTGAATCCATTCGCCATTCCTCAGTTCCTCAGCGCGGATGAGTGGCGAGATGTAGACGGGATTGGTGAGTGCAAACGCCACGGTCATCCGTACGTTCTCGTCGTCGACGTCGATGAACGTGCCTTGGAGACACCAGACACCGGCAATGGTCACGCCCACAATGTCCTGGAACAGTCCGCCTCCTGGAAGGAGATAATCTTGCCCCTCTTGCAGCCGGCTACGTTGATCCATCAGCGCCGTCAGGGACGAATAGTCCGCATCGTGCCCGCCACCTGAAGAGACACTGGCCGCGCCGAAAATGAAGCCGAATCCCGTGCCGAGCTCATCTTCATTTCCCGTCTGTTCAGTCACCATGCGAACGGTGTACTGGTCGTTTCCGTACGATGTCACCACGAGTTCAAGAACCTGAGCGCCACTCATGTCTTCAGAGCTCACGTTGTAGATCATCGTCGTCGTCCCCAGGGGGAACACATCCAGATCAGATTGGGCAAGTGCCCCTATTCCAGTCAGCAGTAGTCCGATTCCAGCAAGTAGTGCAATCGTTCGTTTCATCATTCCTCCCTAATCTATCATTCTCAATTCCCCATGTGGGGATTTAGTGGACCATGGTTGTTCTCTGTATGAGTGTACTAATACACTCGATAATTGCAAGCCATCCCTTCGCTTCAAGTTCTTCGCCATGCCTGTTGACTCATCCTCACGACGCGTTCGCGCTTTCATCAACACGGAGAGCACGCTTTGAATGCGGGATCAAGAGCTTCGCTCCGGTTCTTCTTTACCTCTAAACTGACTTAGGAAGAGACGATAGTACGCTCCTTTGAGCGACATCAACTCCTCGTGAGTGCCCCGTTCCACGATCCGCCCTTCGTCGATCATGATGACTTGATCTGCCCCGCGGATCGTCGATAGTCGATGAGCGATCACAAAGCTGGTCCGCCCTTTCATGAGCTCGAGCAAGGCCTGCTGGATATGGACTTCCGTTCGCGTGTCAACACTCGACGTCGCTTCGTCCAAGATGAGCACCCGCGGATCGGCAAGGATCGCACGTGCGATGGCTAGAAGCTGCCGCTGGCCTTCAGAGAGGTTGGCCCCTCTCTCGGAAAGAACTTCCTGATATCCTTGAGGCAGATGTCGGATGAACTGATCAGCTCGCGCCAGCTTGGCCGCAGCAATAACCTCTTCGTCGCTCGCATCGAGACGTCCGTAGCGGATGTTCTCCATGACTGACTCTGCAAATAAGAACGTCTGCTGCAGGACTGTGCCAAGATTTCGCCTCAGACTGGCTCGCATGATGTCGCGAATATCACGGCCGTCGATCCGAATCGCTCCATCATTCAAGTCGTAGAAGCGTGACAGAAGATTGACGATCGTCGTCTTCCCGGCACCAGTGGGTCCGACAAGCGCCACCCGCTGGCCAGGAAGTGCGTGAAGCGAAACTTGCTTGAGTACAGGAACGTTCGGCACATAAGAGAATGAAACGTTGTCGAACACGACATCCCCTTCGACTCGGGCAAGCTCGATGGCATCTTCTCTGTCAGTCAAGTCGGGTTTCGTGTCTAGGATCGAGAAGATTCGCTCAGCCCCTGCGAGCGCCGATTGGACTTGGTTGTAGAGATCTCCCAATTGGCGAAGTGGCTGTGCAAATTGGTTAGAATATCCGATGAACGACGCGATGGTCCCAACAGTCGCCATTCCGGCAATCGTCATCCATCCACCCAATCCGACGACGACGGCAATGTTCGCATTGGAGAGGATGCCCATCATCGGCATCACCAGCAACGCATACGTCATCGCGTGCGTTCCAACCTTCCGAACGGTCTCGTTCGCTGCATCAAATTTGGCAAGGGTGGCCGCTTCCTGACCATAGGCTGTGACAACCCTCTGCCCGCTGTACGTTTCTTCAAGAATGCCATTGAGGGATCCCAATCCTGCCTGATATCCTCGGAAAGCCTTGCGTGTCTTGGTGCCGACCAATCCCACCAATCCAATCATCAGTGGGAATACGAGCAGGGATCCAAGCGCAAGCAGAGGGTTGAGAACGAACATGATCACGAGGACACCGACAAGTGTTAGCAGTCCGGTAAACAACTGGGTCACGTTCTGTGATAGAACGCGGCTCACGGCATCCATGTCGTTCGTCAGCCGACTCATGAGTTCGCCGGAGGTGCGTCCGTCAAAGAATTGTAGAGACAGAAGTTGAAGATGATCGAACAGCTCGTTACGTAGCGTCCTCATCATCTTTTGAGCAACCGTGGCGACAATGACGCCTTGTCCCGCGTTTGCCAGCCAGGAGAGAATGTAAACGCCTATCATCAACACGATGATTCGAGCGAGGGCCGCCAAGCCCAATCCCCGGGCTAGCGCATCGACGGCTTTCCCGAGCAGATAAGGACCAACGAGACCCACTCCCGTTCCGATGATCGCTAGAAGAAACACGAAAAGGATCGCGCGCCGGTAGGGGCGGAAGTGCTCAACCAATCGGCGAAGCGTCCCGCGCGTGTCTTTGGCTCGCTCAATCCGAGTAGCACCGTGCCCTCGGCCTCCACCAGGTCCCGGCATTCCAGACGTGCGTCCAGATGGGCTCGATGGCTTCTGAGTGCTAGACATGTCCCACCTCCTTCGCGCCCTGTTGGGATGCGTCCGTCGGACTTGAGCCCACGGTTGGCGCGCCCTCACCTAGCTGAGAGCGGTAAATGTCCTGATAAATCGAACTTGATTGCATCAGCTCTTGATGCGTTCCTGACGCGGCGATTCGACCGGCATCAAGAACGAGGATCCTGTCTGCAAGCAAGACCGTTGAGATTCGTTGTGCGACAATGAAGCACGTTGTTTTGCCTGCTGCCGATTCAATTAAGCGGTCGAGGGCATCCTGCAGACGGACTTCAGTCTCAATATCGACGGCGCTGGTTGAGTCGTCCAGAATGAGCACTCTAGGCTTGACTAGGAGTGCTCGTGCAATGGCAAGCCGTTGCCTCTGGCCCCCAGACAAGTTCACTCCTCGCTGGCCGATGACGGTGTCCAATCCATCCGGGAAGGTATGGATGAACTCCGCAGCTTGAGCTGCCTCTGCTGCGACTAGGATTTCTGCCTCAGAAGCCTCAGGGCGCCCGTACCGTATGTTCTCTCGAATCGTTCCCCCGAATAGCACTGCTTCTTGCAGCGCAATGCCAATCTGCGCGCGCAAGGAATGGAGGGCTACGTCGCGGATGTCAATCCCATCAAAGGTCACTCGCCCCGAAGACACTTCGTAAAATCGGGGAATCAAATGGATGAGCGTGGACTTCCCTGACCCAGTTGCTCCAAGTATCGCCACGGTCTCACCAGGTTCAGCAACGAATGAAATGCCCTGTAGCACGGGATCGTCACAGTCATTCGTATACGAAAAGCAGACATCCTCGAACGTGATTCTTCCTTCTGGCGAGGCAAGCGTCTGCGCGCCAGGGCGCTCGCGCACGTCAGGTTCGCCATCCAGAACTTCGAGGATTCGGCTCGCAGAGGCGTCAGCTGCAGACACGGGGCCAACCATCGCCGCAAGCATGATCATCGGGAACAGCGCCATCGATAGGTAGTTCACCGACGCCACAACTTCGCCCACAGTCATCGTTCCTGACATAGTCATCCGCCCACCGAACCAGAGCGCGGTAATGACAGCCGCATTGAGGATGATCGTCATCAGGGGAAGTAGAAGGGCCAACAATCGGAAGACGCGAATCGATTGCCCCGTCAATTCCTCGTTGGCAAAGCCGAATCGCTTGATCTCATGAGGTTCGCGGACAAAGGCTTTGACGACACGAACTCCCGCAAGATTTTCTTGCAGCACCGTATTGAGACGGTCGAGGCGCTTCTGAATGCCGAGGAAGCCTTTCCGTGCTGGCCCTGCGAACAGAAGAACGAACAGCACGATGACCGGGAAAAACGCCAGAACGACGAGCCCTAGCTTCACACTGGTCAGAACGAGAAAAACAATGGCTCCTATCATCCAAATCGGCGCTCGTGTCAGAATGCGCAGACTCATCTGGACAATCATTTGTGTGTAGTTGACATCGCTAGTCGATCGAACGATCAGCTGCCCGGTTTTCAGGTGGTCCAGGTTCCCAAACGAGAAACCTTGAACCTTGCGTATCAAGGCGCTACGAAGATCGGCAGCGAAACTCTGCCCCACCTGCACAGAGAGGGAGTTGTTAATGATGGCAAATAGTGCACTGAGAATGGCGACACCGAGCATGATGAGTGCCGTTGTCCACACGATGTGCAAGTCCCTGTGAAAAATACCTTGATCAATGATTCGCTGAGTCAAGCGGGGAATGAGAAGATCCGCAGCAACCATTCCCAAGAGCAGAATAAGGGCGGCGATCGCCTTCATCCGATAAGGTCGAACGAAACCGTAAAGGCGAATTAAGGATTTCATGTCGCGTTCACCTCTTCGCCGCACTCCTGCTCGTCATCGAACAGGAAGTCGTGCGCATGATGATGGGGCGTCTCGTCGTTGAATCGATCATGCAGCTTCATGAGCAAGTGCTTCAGCGTCACCTGTTCCTCAGGCGTGTAGACTGAATTCAACTCGTTTTCGATGTCCTGAAACACCTGCTTGGCCTCCAGGCGCATTCGCTTGGCCTTGTCTGCAGCAAACACGCGAACAATGCGCTGATCAACATCGTCGCGTCTCCGCTCGACCCAGCCATCACGCTCCATTCGCTGCAACATGGTGGTAACCGAGGCCGGGCTAATGTGCATCGAGCGGGCCAAGTCCCGCTGGGGCAATCCGTCCTGATGCCAAAGGTGGATGAGCGCGAACCCTTGTCCGCGATGCAGCCCAATCTTCTCCATGTGTCCGCGAACACGATGGCCCGTCATCCGGCAAACCTGGGAGAGCAATTGCCCAACGGTCAGCTCTTGAGATGGTCTTCTTTGATCATGCATTCGTTCGCCTTTCAAAATGTTGCTGACTAATTATTAGGTTCCTAACTATATGCTCGAATGAAGAGGTTTTCAACGTCTCAGCTGGCCCGAGATCAAGAAAGCGAGACGAGAACAACGCCACAAGCGACCAATGCGATCCCTATCAGTGCCTTTGGAGTGGGTCGTTCTCTGAGAAACACCATGCTGTAAACAAAGGCGAACAGCAAAGTCGATCCACGAATGGGGGAGATGACGCTGGCTGGGGCCAGATTCAAGGCATGAAGCCACGACAGCCAGCCCAGGAATGCGCCACCCGTTGCTGACAGTACGACAAACAGGTAGCCCCTTCGCGCGGCTCGTCGCGGAATGTGCGGCCTCAGGATAGGGATGAGGACAAACATGCCCAGTGCCCCGGAAAGCGCGAACGTGAGTAGCAGGGTTTCTGGAGTCATGCCCGCTTGAAGCGCCAGCTTAGCAGGAACAGTTTCGGCAAATCCCCAAAGGACACCCGCAATAAGAGCAAATGCTGCTCCGGTCCACGCCTTGGACAAGTTGGTTGACCGTCGCTCAGCAAGAAACACAGCCCCCAGGATCACCAAAACAGCAGCGGCAACGACACGCCACAGGAGCGGTTCTCCCAATACGAGAACTGCGCCCATCACTCCCCACAGCGGCGCCGTACTGGAAAGCGTCGTCGTTTGATGAGCCGATGTTCGCTCCATGGCCAATAGATAGAAGACACCGCCAAATGTCGAATCCAATATCCCGGCAATCGTCGCAAGCACGATTGGCCACCATCCCGGAAAGGCCAATCGGTGCGTCACGAATCCATAGACGAGGGCAAGGCCCGTTACAAGCATCCACCGTGCGAGCGTATACGTCACCAGATCTATGTGTCGGAGTCCCGGCTTCGCTACCGTCATGCCGATGGCCCACGCAGCGGCGGCGAGGATGGCAAAGAGAATGGCAGTTTGCGGCAAAGTGTCCTCCAAGAACATACGAATCGGATTGCTCGCGAAGTGTACGTAGCGGATGGGCGAATGGCAATTGCCTTCAGGGGTCAGGGGTCTTCGCAATTTGCTCACCAAGAGAACATACTTCGGACATCTGACAGTGTATAATTCTTGTCAACTATAGCGGGGTTGGAAAGGAGATCGAACGTGAAGATATTCATCGGAATCGTGGTTGTCGTTGTGGGACTGATCGGAATTGTGTCGTTCACTCAGGGAGCAGACCAGGCCGTATTAGAAGAGATACGCGCCGAGATCATTCCAATCGAGAACACAGCGACCGACTATGGCATCCCGCTTTCGCTGAATTCTCTTCCTCAATTCGTCGGCTGGTGGTATTCGCTGGTTCCTCTCGCTGAAGACGACGCTCGCTATATTGACGGTCTCAGTGCTTTGGTGGCCCCATGTTGTGATGACAACCCAGCCTACAAATGCTGCTGCGAAAACGACGAAGGCCAAGCCTGCAACATCATTCGAAGCGGGAAGGGCCTTGCTGCGCATCTGATTTACGATCTGAACTATGACACAGAGCAGGTCACTGCCAGCGTTCTTGAATGGCTCACATTCGCGCGGCCCGACTATTATCTCGCCGCAGAGCTGGCAAACCGACGCATCAACCCGGCACTGTATGGCTTGACGACTCAAGGCTCCTGTTACCGAGGATTGTGTGATACCCCCATTTCCCAAGGCGGATGTGGTGGAATGAATGAACTCATTGAGCCTGCAATCGAAATGAGCAATACCTAGAACAACGTCACCTCCGGCCAGCCTAGCTGGAGTACTAGAAGCACCACCGACCCCGAAGATCAGCCCTCTTCGGGGTCGTCCCTTTTGAATAGATGCTGAGGTTCAATTCCGCCCTTTCTTGGCTTCGCCAGGTTCTCGACTAGACTTGCCAGTGACATGGATCAACAAGGATCGGAAGTCGTCATATTGGGAACAGCGCAGGACGGAGGCATCCCCCAGATCGGATGTGACTGTCCCCATTGCAAAGCGGCTTGGAAAGATGAATCTCAGCGCCAGCTTGTCACTTCGTTGGCCATTGTCGATCAGGGATCCAAGACCTTCTGGCTGGTGGATGCCAGCCCCGATCTTCGCGAGCAGATTCACTCGCTTGCAGATAGCTATCCGCGGTTTTCTCTTGGCGGCATCTTGCTGACACACGCCCATATCGGTCATTACCTCGGATTGGCTGCGCTGGGCAGAGAGTCCTGGAACCGAATCGGATTGCCCATCCTGTGTACGCAACAAATGGGCGACTTCCTTCGTGCCAATCAGCCGTGGAAGCAGTTGGTCTATCTGAACAACATCTCGCTTTCTATGATCGCGCCTGGACAAAAGATCGTCCTCGGGCAGGCGTTGGCCGTCACGCCGATTGCCGTGCCCCATCGAGACGAATTGTCAGATACCATGGCCTTCAGCATTGCGGGCTCGACCCGTCGGCTCACCTATTGCCCAGATATTGACCGCTGGGAAGGTGCGATCCTTGATGAGATCATGTCGGCTGACATCGCGTTGTTGGACGGCACCTTCTACTCTAGCGACGAGTTGCCGGGCCGCGACGTCTCGGAAATCCCCCATCCCTGCATCGTTGATTCCATGAAGACGTTCGAGGGGTACAAGACGGAGATCCACTTCATTCATCTCAATCACTCCAACCCGCTGCTCAGTGACGAGCGTCTTGTGCGCCACATAAACAGTTTGGGATTCGGGATGACATCACGAGGACAGCGGCACCCGCTGTAAGCGAAGGAGGCAGTCAGTGATTGAGTTTCCTGAAGCCGTCACGATCGCTCGACAGATGAAGGAAGTCCTTGTTGGCAAGCCCATTTCCAGGGTGACTATTGCCGACGATCATCCAAGGTTCATGTTCTTGAACGACGACCTGTCCACCTATGATGCGCGATTGCCAGGGCGCACCATAACCGAGATTCGCGCCAGCGGGAAATGGATCTTCTCTGCACTGAACTCCGGCGACATCTTGCTGATTGGCGAGATGTTCGGACGAATCCTGCTAGTACCACCGCTCGAAGACCTGCCCAGGAAGGCCCATGGCGTTGTGACTTTCGAATCTGGAGAACGATTGGCTGTCACCGTCCAAGCCTGGGGAGGATTTCAAGTTCTCACGCCTAAGGAATTGGCTGCGCATCCCTACGCAGGGAGGCAAGGCAGCGCACCGGTTGCAGAAGCGTTGTCACTTGAGCGCTTCGTTCACACACTCGACCACTCCGGCGATTGGAGTCGCAAGCCGATCAAGGGCTTTCTCGTTCATGAAGGCAACATCGCCGGGATTGGCAACGGCATGCTGCAAGACATCCTGTTTCGAGCCAAGCTCAGCCCGAAACGCAAAGTGCCCGACATCAAGTCGGAGGAACGCGCGCGCCTCCGTCAGGCAATCCTCGAAACCATGCAACTGGCCGTCGAAGCCCATGGTCGCGACACAGAGAAGGATCTGTATGGAGCCCCAGGCGGCTACATCCCCCTGATGGATCGCCGGACTGTGGGAACACCATGTATCGAATGCGGCACCCCCATCAAGAAGATCTCGTATCTCGGAGGTTCCTGCTACATCTGTCCATCCTGCCAAACGTGATTCGATCGAAGGCTCAATAGGGTCTGAACTAATTTGCACGGCAGCGCGGGTACAAATGCCCATTCAGGCTAGATGTGCCAGGTTGATCAATCCAGGAGGTTCGAATCCTCTTTGGGGTACC
>JAHITR010000040.1 GCA_018817505.1 Candidatus Bipolaricaulota bacterium
CCCAAAGCGGCGACAATCAGAACGAAGTAATAGCCGGATGGAGTCTTTCGTTTCATGAGCTGAGTGTAGACGAATAATCAGATGGCAACGGAATACTTGTGAGATGGGAATGGGACGTTTCTCACGTCTTGAGGAGTCAGGATCTTTGGGTGCCGTCTTCACATCTCTGCCACGGGTTCCTCACGAACGAATCAATGAAACCAAGTAGCCTGTACTTCAAATGGGGCCGATGGTTTCAATTGTCGCTTGTAGCGACGGCAGATATAATGGGCTCGGATCATGAGCAGGAGTTCCGCCATGATCCGACGCTCTATTGATGTCAACCGGGTGGGATGAATCATGATGCAAAAGGAGTAAGTCTCCATGAAAAAGATGATGCTTTTGCTTGTATTGGCCGCAGTGGCCATTTTGGGCCTGGCCGCTTGTGATCAGGATGATGAAACAGCGGTGAATGGCGTCGTTGCGGAAGTTTCTGAGGTTACGGAACAGCCGCTTGTCAATGCGGACACTGCTCCTGCGACCGCGGATAGCGCGGAAACGCAGCCCGCTGAAGATGCGTCGGATGTTGCTGAAACAGACGCCGATACGGCCAACACGTCAACAGCCAACTCAGGTGTTCGCGGGCCGATTACCATTCTCGGGAACGCCGACTTCACGCCTGAAAACGGCGTGGTAGGCGGAACAGGCACGCAAGACGACCCCTATATTATTGCTGCCTGGCAGATCGCAGTGCCTGCAGACCAGTTGTACGCTGTGCACATTGAAAACGTGACTGCACACTTTGCTCTGCGTGGGCTTATAATTACAGGTGCTACTGAGTATTCAGGTGCAGGCATTCGAATTGGATTTGCAGCTGGCGGAGCGATTGAGGGCTGTTCGATTGCCGACTCCTTGCACGGCATTGACATCATCTCTTCCACGGATATATCAATGGACAACTGCGTGCTGTATGTCTCAGGTCGCGGGCTGCGCGTTCAGGGTGACTCGCCAGAGCAATATCGCCACGAGATTGCCACAACCAACCTCTATAACAACCTGCCCATCTATTACTACTACGGGCTGGATGGCGACACGATTTCGGGCCTACGCGCGGGGCATCTCACGGTTGCCAATAGCCGCAATGTGACGATCTCCAACAATGAGGTTGTCAATGGTGACGGGTTGCTACTCGCGTTTGTCGAAGAATCAACGATTACTCTGAACCTAGTGCATCGTACGGCGAATGTGATTACCGAGCACGGGATTCATCTGTATGAATCCCATGGCAACGATGTGACCACAAATGTGGTGAAGAACAACCGACAAGCGGGCATTCAACTGACGTTGGCAGACGGGAACAACCTGATTGGCAACTTCGCCCAAGCAAACGACATCGGAATTCGCATCTTTGCATCTGACGACAACGTCATTCAGGACAGCGATATCTTCGCGAATGTTACAGGCGTCATGCTTCTAGGAGGCTCTACCGGCAACTCGATTAACAAGAATGTCATTTATGATGACACCGAGCACATGGCACGAGGCATCGACATGGAAACAGCCTTCTCTAATAGTATCTCTAAGAATCTATTGTTTGGTGCCGAGATCGGAATTGTCTTAGAGGCTCAGGCGGCTGGTAACACGATCTCTGACAATACGGCTGTTTCCGGTGGATATGGTGTCTACGTTTCGGGATCGAGCAATACGGTCGAACGCAATCTGTTGTCTCAATACTCGAAAGGCATCCTCTTCCCAGAAACATTTCAACAATCCACGGCGCGCGGAAACACATTCCGAGGCAATGTATTGGCTGATAACGGCAGCCACGTTTATACGAACCTTGATTCCTCTGGAAACTGGTTTACCGAAAACGCATTCTTGGCGAGTGCTTCAGGCATGGTGCTCGATCAGGGAGAAGGAAATGCGTGGACGAAGAACGGCGTAGGCAACTTCTGGGGAGTCGGCAGCGTCACAGACGCGGATGGTGATGGCATCGGCGATCAACCAGTCACCGTCTACCCATCGGCAGTTGATGATACAGCCCCGTTGGCGAGCATTGACGCGCGCCACTTAGGATTAGGAATCGTGGGAACGCTTGACCTAGGCACAGTAGAAATCGCCCTAAGTGACGGCGACTCGATCCAGGTCGCTGCCTATATGGCTGACGAGCATTACAAGCGAACTACCGGATTCCGAGGATTCCCTTCTGAGCTGATCAGAGGGTTCCCGGGCATCTTCTTCATCTTCGACGCTGAGCGGGATGAGAAGAAGAGTGCGTTCACAATGCAGACTGTGCCGTTCGATTTGGACATTGCCTTCTTCAATGCTGCCGGTGAATGGGTCGGTTCGACAACGATGGTTGCTCAAGCCACTGCCCTTTACACGGCAGGCGCACCATACCAGTATGCCTTGGAACTGCCCAGCGGCACGCTGCAGGAATTGGGGATTGGTCCGGGCTCAGTGCTTGAGCTGCCCTAACCCACGATGAGAAGAATTGACGCCGTGATCTTCGACTTGGATGGAACCCTTGTTCGTTATCACGGCGTTGATTTTGAATCCAGTTGGGGGGCGCTTGCTGTGGCTGCTGGCGTCTCGGAACGCTCACAACAGTTGTTCCGTGAGTA
>JAHITR010000225.1 GCA_018817505.1 Candidatus Bipolaricaulota bacterium
GGTATCGGCATCGTTCTTGGCGTGCTTCTTGCCCTCGGCCGCGTCTATGGACCCCGCATTTTGAGAGGCTTCTGTGTCGTCTACATCCAGTTCTTCCGCGGCACGCCGTTGCTCGTTCAGTTGTTTATTGTTTACTACGGCTTTCCCACATGGGGCATCACCCTCACCGCACTTCAGAGCGGCATCTTGGCCTTGGGACTAAACACCGCTGCCTATCAGGCCGAGTACTTCCGCGGTGCCATTCAAGCCGTACGCGGGGGGCAAATGCTGGCGGCCCGTTCAATGGGGATGAGCCTGCCCAAAGCCATCCGTTTTGCCATTCTTCCGCAGGCATTCCGCCTTGTCCTTCCCGCTTGGTCCAACGAATTCATCCTCATGCTGAAGTACTCATCCATCGTCTTCACCGTCACATTGCTCGATCTGATGGGCAAAGCAAAGCGGCTTGCATCGCGTGATAGCCGTTCTTTCGAGATTTTCATTGTGGTCGCTCTGTTCTACCTTGTTCTCGTCTTCATCGTCTCTACGCTGTTGCGGCTTCTGGAGAAACGCATCCGTATCCCGGGATTGGGATCACCTGGCGAGCCTCAATGACCCATTATTGACAGCCACTGAAGAGGGGGCTTATGTCAATCGAACTTGAAAAGGACGTCAAGACTGCGCTCATCGTCGCCATCAAGCGCTACTTCCAGGAGACCATGGATCAAGAGATTGGCGATTTGAAAGCAACGCTTCTCCTCAACTTCTTCCTCAAGACGCTCGCCCCTGCCGTCTACAACCATGCCGTTCATGATGTGCAGATGCGGATGCAGGAGATCGTTTCAGAGATCGACGGCACATGTTTTGAGCCCGAGGTCCCTCTTTCAAACACGCTCAAGTAGGATCGATCGTAGGTTGTTGACGATCAGATGTCGCTTTCATCAAGGGTTTATGTGGCGGCGGCCTATGTTCATACATCCCGCGGTCTGCGTTATACTGGTCAAGGTAAGGGAGGGTGCGATATGCGAAGAAACAAGTGGCTAGCCTTCTTAGGATCTCTGGTATTGGTGGGAATGTTGTCGGGATGTGCGTTGTTCAACTCACCACCCCTGGCGAATTTCTCTTGGGCTCCGTTCGAGCCTCTCGCGAGAACAGACATCGCGTTTACAGACACGTCGACCGACTCTGGCGGATTGTTCGGTGGCGGCGGTATCGTCGCCTGGAACTGGGACTTCGGCGACAGTGACTCGGCAACGGCTCCCAATCCAAAGCACTCCTATGACAAGAGCGGCACCTATACGGTTCGCCTCACGGTCACCGACGACAGCGGAGAGACCGCGACCATCACCAAACAGGTGACCATTACAGCCAGTCTCGACGGCATGTGGCGCGGAGAGATCATTAACCCTGGCGGGTGGGCGGATCAACTAGAGCTTGACTTCAATCACTCCGTAAGTGGCGGGATTCAAGGAAGCGGCTACTACATGGGATCGCGAATCTCAGTGATGAGCATCTCGTTTTCACCGGCAACGAAGCGTGTCGAGTTTACGCTGCCTGATCTAGGGATTCGGCTTGAAGGGACGTTGGACGCATCCGAGACGCGGATTTCCGGCAACTGGTATGTCCTCGGTGCCCCGCTGCAAGGATTCAGTTGGGATGTCACGCTCCAGTAGAGCCGCTGGACAAGTAGACTCTCCTTGGGCGTCGCGCCAGGCGAACTCAAGAGATTCTGAATGAGTCCAGTATGGGGGCAAAGGCGACTGGCACAAGACCCGTCCTTGGCAATGGGCGCCCGGAGATTCTCACGGGTGGTTTGGATCGGTCATTGTGATTCTCTGCCGCCGCGCCGTCCATGCGCGAGAGAAACATGTGTCGAAAACGAAACCGATTCATTGAGGTGCTGCTGCTGATCCTTGTTGTCAGTTTGGTGACTGGCGGGTGCGCTCTGTTCTCCAACGTACCCCCGGTCGCCCGCCTCGCTGTGACTCCCTCGCGAGGCGTATCCCCCCTGGAAGTGCAGTTCAATGGTTCGGCATCCTATGATCCAGATGGGCGCATCACTCGCTGGAGCTGGGATTTTGGCGACGGGGAAAGGGGCTCCGGGAAAAGTGTGACTCACCGGTTCACTGAACCGGGAACCCGCCTGGTCCGGTTGACCGTTCGAGACAATCGCGGTGCAACAACCGTAGGAACGACGCTCATCGAAGTCGTAGAGTTTAATCAACCGCCTGTTGCCAACATGACCTTCAGCCCAGCTAGTGGGGCAGCGCCTCTGTTTGTGATCATGGATGGGACGACGTCAACCGATGAGGACGGAAGCATCAAGAATTGGACCTGGGATTTCGGCGATGGAGGGACTGCATCTGGATCCATCGTCTCCCATCGTTATTTGATTCCAGGGACATACACCGTTAAGTTGACCGTGTCTGATGATTTGCTTGGTACTGACACATCGTCTGCAAAGATCGTCGTGTCAAAGGCAGCTCCCTTCTTGCGCCAATATGAGTGGAACTACGCAGGCCGTCATTTCAATTGGACGGTTTCGATTCCCTCCTCGCTCTATTACGAGTATCAGAGCCGGATTCGCGGTGCGTGGGATCAACGCGATTATGATGACTACGTCCTCGATCCGTTGGATGACGACTATCTTGAAGGCCTGGTCGATTGGATTCGAGCAGAAGTTGGCTCCGACTTCTACAAGATCGTGGAATGTCTGTTTCACTTCGTACAGGCAGCGATAGACTACGCATACGATCCTTTGTGGTACGAATACCCACGCTATCCAGTTGAAACGCTCGTGGATGAAACAGGCGACTGTGAGGACACGGCTATCCTCTATGCGAGTCTGGTCAGAACCCTGGGGGCTGGCGCAATGCTCGTTGCCGTAGACACCGATCACAATGGCGTCCCAGATCACATGATCACGCTCGTACCCGTCAGCCAGGCCTATGCTGACGCGACCGTCTGTACGAATGGGTGCGTAAACAGCTTCTGGACCTACGGAGGACAGCTGTACGCATTTGCAGAAACAACAGGCGAACCCGACCTGATGGGGTACTACTTCGAGCTTGGCTGTGATCCGTGGGGACTGACGGAGATTGACTTCAAAATCACATGGGACGTTTCGAGCATCGACGTAGGTCCCAAAATCAAACGGTGGGATCCTGTCTCGCAGTAAAATGGAGTCAACCCCGTATTGATCCGGACTGCAGCAAGGCTGTGATCAACCAAGCTTCCCTTCGCGTAGCTATCATTGACATCGACAAGATCGTCTTTGACAATGCCAATGACCCAATCAAGGAGCGATTCCATGACAGATAGCATCCACGGCCATGAGGTCATGCGAAAGATGATCGATTCTGGGCGGGTGTACACCGAAGAAACGCTTCAATCCGCCATCACGAAGTGGTTTGGCGAATCCGCTCGATTTCATACCTGTTCAGCAGAGGGGATGACCTCAGCGCAGCTGATTGCATTCCTTGCCTCGCGACGCAAGTTTTATTCAGAGGGCACGGGGTTCAAAGTCGACGAAGGCGAGATCTGCAACGATGCGTAGGCGGCCCAACGCATCCGTCCTGGAGCTCTCAATACGAGACGCGATTGAGAAAATTCTTCACTGTTGTCCCCAGGATGTCGCCAGAATCCTGGGCCACGTGATGCCTAATCGGGCGCACCTTGGCGCAGTTTAGAAGCTAGAAGGGAGGCCCCATGGCAGACGGAAGACTGCCCGCTCGCTGGGAAACTGCAAGGCTTGTCTTGCGTTCATACACCCAAGAGGATGCTTCCTGGTACTACCCCATGAGTCTGAGGAACCGAGATCACCTGAGGCATTACGAGTCGGGTAATGTCATCATGTCTCTAACAAGTGAACAGCACTCTCGCGAGATCTTGGACGAGCTCGCTAGATACTGGAAACAGGGTGTCTGTTACTTTGTCGGTGTGTTCGACAAAGCGACCGATGAGTTTGTCGCGCAGGTTTATGTGGGGCCGTTTGGCGAGGCACCTGTCGACTTCATCATTGGGTACGTTGCGGAGTGTCGGCATGAAGGTCGTGGATATGTGTCAGAGGCCGTGGCCTCAACCGTCACGCATGTTTTCTCTGATTTGGCAGCTGATCAAGTGCGCATCCACTGCGATGAAGCCAATCTTCGCAGTCGCAGCGTCGCCGAGCGATGCGGATTTCAGCTAGATCGGATCTTCCCCGAAGAAAGACCTGGCCCAGATGGGAAACTCGACCCATGCAACACGGCTGTGTACGTTCAGCTTCGCACCCGTTGTTCCGCACGCTAGAATGTTTCGAGGGGGAACTAGATGCCAATCCTTGACCTTGAAGTGATCGTCGCGCAAAACGAAGACATCGACCCAGGTTGGGCACAGCAAATCGCTGACGTCGCAGGCTCAGTCTTTGGCACGCCGCCAGGTCGAACTTGGGTTCGCATGCGAGCAATGCAACAATCTCATGATGCAGAAAACGCGACAAGTCGTTCTGAAAACCTGCACCCGATTTTCGTCACCGTTCCGAAGGCACAGAATCCGCCGATTGAACTCCTTCGCGTTGAGGCGCTCAAGCTCACGCAGGAGATCGCTTGCATCACGGAACGCCAATCAGAGAACATTCACGTTCTGTATTTGCCCCCTGCCGTAAACAGAATGGCTTTTGGCGGGATATGGGTCGAGTAGCTAATCAAACTGAAGGAGGTCCCCACATGAGGCGGATAACTGCAGCGATCCTTTGGACCCCTCGAATCTTGGCCTTTTTTTTGGCGCTTTTCTTAGCGATGCTCGCCATGGATGTGTATTCAGAAGGCAATGATTTCTGGCAAACCAGCCAGGCATTCATCCTCCATTTGATCCCGGCGGTGAGTGTCCTTGTCATTCTTGCCATCGGATGGCGTCGCGATGAATTGGCATCCATCGGCTTCCTGCTCCTTGCGATTGCCTTCTTTATTGCGATGTCAGGGTGGAAGCATGTTGCGAACTCGCTCATGCTGACGCTCCCTCCGTTGGGGATTAGCATGGCTTTCTATGCTCGCCTGAGATTGCTCACTCGTCTCGGTAACAACGCCGACGAGCGGCCTTGATCCCCGTGATGAAGGAGGATTCATGAGCCGCTATGCATGGCTTCTGTTCGATGCAGATGGGACGTTGTTTGACTTTCAGCGAGCTGAGAGCATCGCCCTCAAGAACACGCCCTTTCAGATGGGGCTCGTCGTTCCCGCCGGGTATGTGGAGACCTACCACCGAATCAATACCCTGCTGTGGGAGTCGTTTGAAGCCGGAGATCTGCTCGCGCGCGACGTGCGCACGAAGCGATTTCAATGGGTTTTCGAAAGTCTGGGTATCGCTGGGGACGCACAAGCATTTAGCGAGACGTTCCTGCGGAACCTCGTTGAGGCGTCCACCTTCCTAGCAGAGGCAAAACCGCTGCTTGCCCAACTGAAGCTTCAGTATCGCTTGTCCCTGCTCACCAATGGCTTTGCCGATGTCCAGCACGCACGGATCGCCCGATTGGGGGTGGCCAGCTTGTTCGAGTCGATCATCATTTCAGAAGAAGTCGGCGTAGCAAAACCTGATCCTGCGATCTTTGACATCGTGCTAGAGAGGATGGGCTGGCCCGACAAATCCACTGTGCTCATGATTGGTGATTCGCTCTCCTCAGATATTCTTGGCGGATCGAACGCAGGCATTGATACCTGTTGGTTCAATCCAGAGTCGAAACCCAATGATTCTGATGTAGCGCCGACGTATGAGATTCGGCGTCTTGGCGAATTGCGCGCCCTGCTGGCCATCAAGGAGTGACTCGTGTCTGACAAACTGCGCCACGACTTGAGGAGGGCCTACGACGCAAACGCAATCCTACGTGAGCGATCCCATCTTCCCCCATGGAAACACGCAGAACGCCAGCAATTTCTCGCAGTTCTCCAGGACAGACTGTCGATCAGGATTCTGGAAGTTGGCGCTGGAACGGGTCGAGATAGTCGCTTCTTCGCAGACGCAGGATGTGAGGTCACGTGCATCGACTTGTCTGGGGCGATGGTCCAGTTGTGCCGAGACAAGGGATTGACCGCATCAATCATGGATGTAGCCGATCTATCCTTCGCAGACGCGACATTCGACGCGGTCTATTCGTTCAACAGCCTGCTTCATCTCCCCAAAAGCGAGCTGCCTGCTGTGCTACAGGAAATTCGTCGCGTGCTAGCCCCCGGGGGGCTCTTCTACTTCGGCACCTACGGTGGATATGATCATGAGGGGATCTTTGAAGATGATGATCACATCCCGCGGCGATTCTTCTCGTTCTACGAGGATGCTCGACTTCGCCGCGTAGCAAGTGATGTTTTCGATGAGCTGAGCTTCGAATCCTTGGACGTCCCAGAGACTGAAGGGCCCTTGCGTTTTCAATCCCTCTTGCTTCAGCGCCCACGCAGCTGATACGCTGGCAAACACATCAGAGGTGATGTTCATGAAATTACGTGAGTTGGTATCTACATTCAACCAGGGGGATATCGCAATCATCAAATCACTGCTCGAAAGCGAGGGAATCGACTATCTGGCCCATGGGGACAATTTCAATCAGATACGCCCTTTCATTCAACCCGTTCGATTCATGGTTGCCGAGGATATGCTGGAGCGAGCGCAGACGCTGATCGAAGGTATCTCCCTGAAGCGCACTCCGATCTCCCTGAACGAGCCTCCAGAAGCAGATCAGCCGACTGTCTAGACTGCCAAACTTGCGCGGTGCGTCTTGGTGTGGTCTCGGATTATCTGTGGCCGCGAAAGACCGTTCCCATCTACGATTGATTCGAAGTCAAGCGCTGGCGTCGCGCTCGTACCTGCGCCAGCATCATGCCCACCAGCATGAACGCACATCCGATGGATCCCCGCAAGGAAAGCGTCTCTCCCAACAGCGCCCATCCCCCAACAGCGGCAAAGACCGCCTCAAGACTGAGGATGATGCCTGCGCGAGCTGGATCGATGCGCCGCTGGCCAAATACCTGTAGTGTGTAGGCCACCCCAACTGACAAGATCCCTGCGTAGGCAATCATCCAGCCGACATTGAGGATCTCCGTCCATTGAATCGTCTCAGCCAATAGTGCCACGGCCAGGCTGAGAATGGAACAGATGGCGAACTGAAAAGCAGCCACCTGGAGAGGATTGATCCGTTGTGCCATCCAGCCGACGAGATGCACGTGAACAGCCCATCCCAATGCACTGGCCAACACAAGGGCATCTCCAAGAGAGAGAGAGAAGGTGCCGGTCATGCTGAGAAGATACATGCCCGTTGCTGCTAGCCCACAGCCAATCCAGACAAATGCGCTCACGCGATGACGCCGGAACAATCCAAGCAACGGAACAAGGACGACATACAACCCCGTGATGAATCCCGCTTTGCCTGCTGTGGTATACACAAGGCCAAGCTGTTGCAGATTGGCCGAGACAAAAAGAATCAAGCCTGCCAAGCCGACGGCTATCCACAACTGGTGAGGTAAGGCCGCAAGCTCAGGCGTTCCCCCTCTCCGACGGGTCCCGAGTATCCATGGGATGAGCACCAGTCCTCCCAACGCAAACCGAATCCCGTTGAACGTGAACGGGCCGACGTGCTCCATGCTCGCCCGTTGGGCAACAAATGCAAATCCCCAGATGATCGCAGACAAAAGCAGCGTGAACGCGCCTGTCATTTGGGAATTGGGCTGCTTCATGGTAGCGCCGATTCTACACGGTAATTCCCCGCTTGAGGAGGCAAACCAATCATCTTTGTCTGAGTAAATGTTGTATTCTGCATCCATGGCAGAGAGGAGGAGTAAATTATGAAACGAAACCAAGTAGCTTGGCTGGTTTTAATTCTCGTATTGGCTCTAGGAGTTTTGGGCTTTGGGCAATGCAACACAGAAGTGGAAGACAACAACTCTGGCCCTGTCGCGGATTGGGTGGCCGATCTGCCCGGGAGTGGATGTATTGAGGGCTCAATCGGCATCGTGGGCGATCTCGATTTCTACTACTTCGATTTGAGTTCGTCGCGGTGGGTGACCATCGAGACGCTGACTCATGAAGACACGGAAATCACTCTGCTCAATTCAAATGGCGATGTCATCGCACAGAATGATGATGTTGCCTTGAACGTGTACTCAAGCAGCATCCAAGAGTATCTCTATGCGGGACGCTATTTCGTGATGGTTTGGGAGCATGGTGACGACAATGTCATCTACAACTACACCCTCAGTGTGTACACCGAAGGCTGCGCCACAGAAGTTGAAGACAACGGCTCACTGGCGCTTGCAGACTACATTGGACAATTCCCCGGAGATGCCTGTGCAGTAGGCACCATCGGCGTAGTGGGCGATCTCGATGTCTACTCGCTCGCAGTGACGGACTGGACCGTTCTCACGATTTCCACGATCACCAATGAAGATACAGAAATTTCCTTGCTGAGTGACACCGGAACTGTTCTCGCATCCAACGACGACTATGTCATCGGGGAGTATTGGAGTTGGATTGAACGCGAAGTCGAGCCCGGAACGTACTATGTGGTCGTTCGCGAGCATGGCGATGACAACGTCATCTATGATTACACGCTATCTGTCTCAGGATTGTCGTATATCTCTGAGGTTGAACCCAACGATGACTACACGCTTGCCGATTCTCTCGGCTCAGTCCCGGGGAAGGTCAGCGCGGCAGGGGCGATCTCTGTCATCGGGGATCTTGACTACTATACGTTTGACGTGACCACGGCAACCTCCGTAGTCATCTGGACGGTAACCACTGGCGATACCGAGATCGGTTTGTTCGATGCGTTGGGCAACACGCTGGCAGAAAATGACGATGTGTCTGCGGGGGATCCATCAAGCCGGATTAGCATCAATCTGAAAGCAGGCACGTACTACGTCGCAGTCCGGGAATTCACTGACACGGATTGGGTCGTTCCCTATACGCTTTACGTCACCGGCGACTAGTCCGCCACCCCATCATTCCATCCTTTGAGAGGCGCCCAGGCGAATGCCTGGGCGCTGATATTTCCAGCAATGTCAGTCTTCTACTGCGCGGGCAGCATTCACGCGCCCGAATCCAAAGTATGGATCCTGCCCCGGTTTGCCAAGATCGTCAGCCGAGTGTCGAAGCTGTTGCTTGATCTGAGAAGGCGTCAGAGCTCCGCCATGCTTCTCCACGATGAGCGCCGCCACGCCAGCAACATGAGGCGATGCCTGGCTTGTTCCGCCATACCACGAGTATCCGCCCCCATTGCTGCAGTTCAGCACGAGATCGAAATACCACAACGGCAAACTGAGGTCCGCGTTTCCCCCCGGCGCAGCGAAATCAATCTGCGGCCCGTAGTCGGAGTAGAAAGCGAATTGATCCAGATCGACATCCTGACTATAAGCCCATCCAATCGGACCCGTCGCTGAAACAACCACACATCCTCCCACATCAGAGGGGACATGCATGAGACCCGAATCCCCGGTACCGTCCAATGCATCGTTGCCCGCGCTGGCAACAAGAAGAACGCCTTGGGACAGCGCGTAGTTGATCGTCTTGCGCACTAGATTGACGAATCCGTTGATCGCTGAGGCCCCAACATAGACCGCGGCGTCGCCATAGCCAACATAGCCATTGTGTGACATGTAGGCCCCCAGGCTCATATTGACGATGTCCGCGTCGATCGAGACAGCATAGAGGATTCCCTCAAGGAGCCATCCGAAGTCACCGCTTCCTGTGCCATCGAGGACCTTGATTGCGACAATTTCCGCGCCTGGAGCAACTCCGATCACGCCAAGGCCGTTGTCTGCTGCAGCGACAATGCCTGCGACATTGGATCCATGTCCATCGAGGTCGTCGATGAATGGCTCATCTGGCACAAATGAAGTCGAAAGCGCGGCGTTGAGCACGGGAGCCAAGTCTGGATGGGTCGGATCAATCCCCGTATCCATAATCGCCACGCGAACGCCCGCGCCCGTGTATCCAGCATCCCATGCACCAGGAGCGTCAATGGCCAGCATGTCCCACTGGTAGCCGGCAAAGTACGTCTCGTCTTCTCCAATATGGTCCGATGAGAGCTCGACGCGCGTCATGTCAGGCAGCCACTGCGTCGACACATCGGGGATGACCGCATCGAGGCCCTTCATTCCTTCAACAGAGGCCGCGAATGATGCATCTCCTGTGACAAGAGCCGCGTCGATTTCCTCGAGGATCGCACGAACGGATCCCCCCAATGCTGAGATCGTCTCAGACAGATCGCTCGGCAGCTTGTTGAATGCCAGAATGTAATTGCCCGTTCCTTCGATCGACTGAGGTTCAACCAGCCTCTCGGGCCCGAGCAAGGCAGTACATCCTGCCAGGAACAGCGTGATTGCCAGTAGTCCTCCCAACAGCCAAACAGCTCTTCGTTTCATTCTCTTCCTCCTTTTGACGGCATCTTGCCGCTTAACTCATGTATCCGAATATAGACCATATCGACTATAGCGGACAAAAGCTGCGAAAACCGTCGGAATAAGGATATACACTGATCCTGTCCTCATCGACAGATGTGATATGCTTCTGCCCAATGATGAACAAGTCAGCGACTGTTGCGCTTCTCCTGTTGCTGGGATGGATTGCCACCGGGTGCGTTGCCCCCTCCCTGCCCCCCGCGGCGTCGTTCACCCCGTCACAGGATTCTGGCCCCTCGCCTCTGCTGGTCACCTTTGATGCATCGGAATCCTCTTCACCCAATGGAGTTATCGTCGAGTATGCCTGGGATTTTGGCGACGGCACGCTGGGGCAGGGGAAGATCGTCTCTCACTCGTATCAAACAGCTGAAGCCAGGACATTCACCGTGACGCTTCGGATTGCCGATCATCAGGGACAGACCGCTTCGAGCCAGGCCGAGGTGACTGTTCAGTCCCCCATCGCGACGCATGAGTCGTCCATTGCTTTTGTGTGGCCATTTCACTTCGATGCGTTGGGCGACGATGCCGTCAACCTCAATGATGAGTACTTCACCCTCCAAAACACCGGCACCACGACGATTGATCTCTCAGGCTGGCGTGTAGAGAACGAGCGTGGGGCTGCCTTTCGATTCCCGGGTGGCGTAAAGCTTGCTCCCGGAGCAATGATCACCATTCACTCAGGCAGCGGGGTGAACACCGTGACCCATCTGTTCTGGAATGCTTCTGAGCCGATGTGGAGTGACGATCATGATCTGGCGTTCTTGCTGAATGCTGCAGGAGAGATTGTCACGCATTACGTCATTGTGACGTGCTAAGGCGTAATCTATATCGTGTGCATCACGTCTCCGGCAATGTTCACGGCATGATCTCCCATTCGTTCAAGATTGTGAAGGATCTCCACATAGCGTACGCCAGCAGGGGAACTGCATTGCCCTTGCTCCAGGCGCATCAGATGATTGTCCTTGTATTCGCGCTCCAGTCGATTTACTTCCTCTTCTAGCGCCATGGCTTGGCTCGCCAACCCCCGATCTTCGTTTCTCAACGCTTGAATCGACTGAGCAAAAAGCGCCGTTGTCTTCTCGAACATGTCATTGAGATCGCGAATGGCTGGCTCTGACAGTTCTTGCTGCTCGCGCAACAGAAGGATGGCCCGTTGGGCGATATTGACGGACTGATCGCCTACACGCTCGATGTCCCCTGTCACGTGTTGCAGGGCATGCAATAGCCGCGCTTCTTTTTCAGAGAGGGCCTCACTGTGAATCCGATCCAAGTACTCCTCAATCGCGCGCTTCAGACTGTCTACGGCCTCTTCAATCTCAAAGACCTCTGCAACCATCGTTCGATTGCGCCCCAACAAGCCCCGGTGACAGGTGCGAATCATCGCCGTAGACAGATCGGCCATTCGCAGCACCTCTTTTCTGGCTTGGCTCAAGGCGATTGACGGCGTTGACAGGACCTCGTCTGAGAGAAACTGGGGAACAGCCGTTCCCTTGGCCTCACGGCCTCGAACGAACCGCGTCACAAACCAGACCAATCCGCCGACACAGGGAATGAGCGCCAGCGTCACAGCAACATTGAAAATCGTGTGCGCATTGGCAATCTGCCGAGGGAGTGACGCAGATGTAAGGGAAACCATGTGCGCGAACCATGGGACAAGGGGAATGAACACCGCCACGCCGGCCACATTGACTGTCAATTGCGCCATCGCCAAACGTCGAGACGACACGGATGCTCCAATCGAGGCGATTTGAGCAGTGACGGTTGTTCCAATGTTGGCGCCAAGCGTAAGCGCAATGGCAGCAGGCAACGTCAGCACACCGGCAGCCCCCATGGCAATGACCAGCGCCGTCATGGCCGACGAACTCTGAATGATCGCAGTAACCACTGTGCCGACAACCACGCCAAGAAGAATGTTGGATCCGCACGATTCGAGCAATCGAAGAACAGGTTCGGACTGCGCCAGCCCCTTGAGCCCACCAGACAAGATGCTCATCCCCAGAAACAGCAGCCCGAATCCCAAAACAATGCGTCCGATGTCTCCCACTCGTTTCCCTCGGAAGATCTCCGATAGCAGAAAACCAATCGCAATGATCGGTAGGTAATAGTGGCCAATCTTGAAAGCAATAATCTGTGCGGTCAGCGTGGTCCCGATCTCAGACCCCAACATCACCCCAATGCCTTGGGCGAGGGTGATTGCTCCGGCGTTGATCAATCCAATCAAAAGGACCATCGTCATGCTGCTCGATTGCAGGATTCCTGAAGTCACCGTGCCGACAATAACGCCGCGATAGGCTTTGCCTGTCAACCGTTCGAGGAGCCCGCGCATCCTCTCGCCAATGGCCCGCTTGAGTGCATCGCTAAGAATCCTCAACCCATACAAAAAGAGGGCCAACCCTCCTGCTGCACTCATCACAATGCTCATCGATGCCATCGCCTTCCCCCGGGTCACTATCTTTGGTAAATATTGCAATACTAATAGCTTTCTATCAAGAAAATTCCAAGTTTAGTACTACGGGCGCAGGGAGCGAAGTCCGAGTGCTCTCGCAGATTCCCAACACAAGTCGCCCGTGGGCGCCGCTGAAAGGGAATTGCTTGTCTGAACAGACTAGGCTGGGGGGAAGTATTGCCATCAAGGTCTTCAAGTGATGCCAGCGCGGCTCCCCGTGGGCTTTGCGTCGGCGGGTAGCGAACGGTCGCCGTCGATTTGATCGAATCCGAAGGAGATCGACCCAACACGGTACCCCACGTGCTTTGGGGATTCTTGATAGGGGGCGATGTTCAGTTCCCGTCTACAGAAACCCCGCCGTTCTTTCCTTCCGCAAGCTGCGGAGAACACCCGCCTCCAACGTCGCGCCGTGACGCTGAATCTGCAAACACGTCCATGCCTCCTTTGTCCAGTTCGGCCGTGTGGGATTCACGACAACGCTCGATCCGCAGGCCTGCACAGGTACCACTGGCGAAGGTCACCGGGAAACGGGCGATCCTCAAACAACACGCCAAACCCTCGTTTGCAGTAGAAGTCCACATTCTTTTTAGTATTCGTCTCAAGATAGCACGCCGCTCTCTCTAGCTGCGCGTAAGAGATACCGGATCTCAGGAGATTCGCACCGATGCCCGTGCTCTGGGCGATGGGATCAACGCCGAGCGCCCACAAATACCAATGTGGCTCTGACATCAATCGCCGATGGATCTTCTCAGTGTGTGACATGACACGTAGAAAGCGCAATCGTGCCTTCGCCGTCAGCATCATCACGGCTCGCGGCAACAGGAACTCGCTTCGAATGTGTCTCCACAGCGTCAGGTTGGCATATCCTGGTTTGATCCACCCAGCAACCCCAGTGACATCCCGTGTTGTCTCCACGGTTCCGTAACGTTGACAATAGGCGACCACACCGCGCCACATGGACGGCAGGAATCGATTTCTCTCGTCCGTATCTGGGAAAAGCGCCGCCCACATGCCGTAGTCAGCAAAGGCGGCCGCCAGAACACCAGCAGCCTGATCTCGTTGCCGCGGCTTCAGAGGGACGATCTCATTCATGCGGCTTTCCTCCTGGTTCATCGCTCCCGGATTGCGCCTCAAAACCAGCAAACAAGTCGCCCTGTTCGATCCATGATCGCTGGTGGTTGATCACTTCCTTGTCTCGAAAGGCTTTTTCAAGGTCAATGCCATATCGATTGGCAATGGCACAAACGTAGATGAAGATGTCGGCCAGTTCTTCGGAGACCGTTCCACATTGGGAGGCGACATCGACCTTCAATCCCTCCGTCTTGCGCACCGCCTTGAACAACTCGCCGATCTCCTCGCCCAGAAGGAGGCATTTGTCACGAATCGCTTGGTCTTCGAATCCTCGCTCTACTTCCAGTCTCATCACATAGGCCTGGTAGTCAGCCAGCGTGGGATTCTCGTTAAGGTTTGGCATGGTTCCTCCGTTGATTCCATCATCGCTGACATTCAGTCGGCAGGGCAAATACGCGTCTGTGCCTGCATCAGATTCTCGCGCAGCACGATGTGGAGGGAATCACTATCCGGTATGCGTGAGGTCTCTTTGTGAGACGATCTCGTCGTCTTGGACGTTTCAAAGTACAATCGTTGGACCGCGAGACAGAGGATGGTATTCGTATGGTCAAATATCGACTGATCGTCAATCCGGCAGCCGGAGGCGGCACAGCAGGGCAATCGATTCCCGACATTGAAAGCAAGCTGAACAAGCTGGGCTTGAAGTTCGATCTGGTGAAAACTGAACGCCCGTGGCACGCTGTCGAATTGGCTCAGAAGGCAGCCGCTGAAGCGGACGTGGTTGTGGCTGTAGGCGGCGATGGCACAGCTAATGAGGTTCTGAATGGCCTGATGCGGGCCAAGGAAGCTGGACACATCGCGACGATGGCTGTCTTGTGCGTGGGGCGGGGCAATGACTTCGCTTTTGGCATGGGCATTCCTGCCGACTTGTCTGCTGCCTGCCAAGCGTTGGGCGATGATCATCGCCGCTGGATTGATGTGGGCCGCGTGACCGGTGGCGATTTCCCCGAGGGCCGCTATTTTGGCAATGGCATAGGCATCGGGTTCGACGCAGTGGTTGGCTTTGTGGCTGCCAAGCAGAAGCGCCTGACGGGCTTCGTCAGCTACTTCGTAGCTGCGATCAAAACCATCTTCCTGTACTTCAAAGCCCCGTTGGTTCGCTTGGAATTTAATGGACAGCCCATGAACATCCACGCTCTCATGGTGTCCGTGATGAATGGAACGCGCATGGGTGGCGGCTTCATGATGGCGCCCAGCGGCAAACCCGATGATGGTGTGTTCGACTTGTGCATCGCTCGGCAAGTCAGCCGTCCTCGAATCTTCGGCCTCATGCTGAAATTCATGAAGGGGACGCAATTCGCCCATCCCGCGATTTCCGATGGCCAAACAACGCACATCTCCGTCACTGCCCTCGAAGGTTCGTTGCCTGCGCACGCTGATGGGGAAACGCTGTGCCTTGAAGGAAAGAAACTGGAGATGGATATCATTGGCCACGCGCTGGAAATCATTAGCCCTGCAGACACGGCATGAGCCGCTTCGGATGCCGTGTCGCCAATGCTGCAGCGTGGATTGTCGCACGATCTCTGTTCCGAATCGATGCGCGTGATTTGGACAGAATCCCTATGGAGGGGCCATTCATCCTGGTCTCCAATCATGTGTCTGCATTTGAATTGCCTCCATTGCGCATGCTGATGAATCCTCGTCCTGTGCGAACGCTGGCCAAGGCGGAAACCTGGGACAAGAAACTGCTCGGCTGGGTGCTCGATCAATGGGAGACAATCCCCATCAAGCGAGGCGAATCCGATATGGCGGCCTTGCGAACAGCCCTGCAAGTGCTCAAAGACGGCGATATTCTCGGCATCATGCCTGAAGGGACGCGTAGCGGCAGCGGGCAGCTTGGTCGCGGCAATCCAGGCGTCTCGATTCTGGCACTCAAGTCCGGTTGCCCTATTGTTCCTATGGCCTTCTGGGGCGTTGAAAAGACCAAGACGAATGTCAAGAAACTGCGACGAACAGATTTTCACCTTCGCGCCGGACATCCATTCCGCCTTGACGTTCCGGCAAACAAGCCAACGCACGAGGATCGCCAGAAGTTGGCAGACACGGTGATGGAGCACATCGCAGCATTACTGCCAGAAGAGTACCGCGGCGTATACAAATAGATCGTCAGAGCCAAGGCTCTCTTTCAAACCAGGCCGTGCGTCAGCCCAAGGGTGCATCGTGTTCATGCCGATGGTGTGGATCCGGTTTGTGGGCATGCACATGAGGCATTGCGCTATGCTTGTGCTCGTGCGTATGCGTCCCGGTTCCAGGTGATCCGCTGACGTGTTCATGCTGATGATGGGGATCGTCGTGGTTATGACTGTGTATGTGAATCTCTTCAGCATGCACATGCCTATGTTCGTGCTTCTCACCCGCCAATAGCACCGCAGCAAGGATCATCAACGGCAGAGCAATAAAGAACGTCGTCTCAGGGAGTTGCCTGAAGATGAGTAGAGACAGGGCGACCCCGACAAACGGAGCCATCCCAAACAACGCTCCCGTTCGCGCTGCACCCACCCGGCGCAGGGATTGAACAAACAGTGCGATGCTGGCACCGTAGCCCGCGCTGCCGAGAGCCAAAGCCCAGAGTACTCGCCCGGGAGTAGGGAACGGTCGCCCGAGACTGAGGCCCAGAAGCAACGAAAACGTGCCGGCAGCGAACCCCTTGATGGCAACGATTCTGTTGGGATCCTTTAGTGAGATTTTGCCGGTGAAGTTGTTGTCAAATCCCCAAGCTAGACACGCCCCCAGGACAAGGAGGGCCCCTGCGGAAATTCCCCATCCCGAAGAAGGATCCAGGGAGAGCAGCGCGCCGCCCGCCGCGACGGCGGCAATCGCTATCCAGGTCGTTCGTCCAACAGATTCCTTGAACAAGAAGAAGGCAATGAGCCCTGTAGCGACGACTTCAAAGTTGAGAAGAAGTGATGCCGTTGCTGCCGCCGTCTGCTGAAGCCCAAGAAGAAGAAGGATGGGGCCAACAACGCCTCCGGCAAGAATGGCCCCAACAAGCCAAGGGACATCTCGTCTTTCCAGCCGCGCTTCGCGCCTACTCCGCCCCCTTGCCGAGGAGAGAATCATCGCCGCCCCTAATGCGATGCCTGCCCCGAGATAGAGCAGGCCAGCCAATACAATCGGATCCGCACCCTCAAGAAGAAGCTTCGCGAGCGGAGCACTGATTCCGAACAACGCTGCAGCGAGAAGCCCATAAAGCACTGTTACCTCCTGGGGATGTGACTCCAAGTCTACCAACTTGGCTGCCCAAAGGCAGGAGGCTGGGAGCAATCGCCAATTACCCCCGAGGATGATTCAGCGCGTGGTCGTAGACCACCATGTAACTGGTAGCAGCAACCGGACCAAAGAACAACGCACCACTCAATAGCGAGATGATTTCAATAATCCATGCGGGAAAGCGGGGATCATTGAGGGAGCGCATCTGTAGCACCACCAGAATCACCATGGGAATGCCCAGAAGGAATCCAATGCCAAACAGAATCTCTTTATAGCCTCTCGTAATGCGAGCGCTTTCGCGCAACGCTTCGATTGCCCCCAAAGATCGTGCGCCTTCTTTGGGATCAAGGAATCGGATCGGAGCAAACAAGAGCATCAGCCCCACCATAATCCCGGGGATGATGAGAGCAAGGGTTGCCAGTGAAGAGAGCAGGACGTATAGAAGATAGCTACCGACAATCGGCCCCCACATGGGTAATCCAGCGAAGAGTTCCTTGAAGACGACGGGCTCTTTGCGCACAACTTTCAGGGCGATCAGATACTGTCCGGCGACCAAAGGAGCTGTAACGATTCCGTCGAGGATGAACTCAAGCAACAAGAGCGATTCAGGAATCAGCAGGGAGACCGCCTGTTGGACGGCAACCACCACCAAGTAGGCGCCAAGGAGCACCGGTAGTTGCCGCGTGAATGCATCGAATCCCTCCTTCAAGGCTGTCCAAGACGACATTGACTCCCTCCCAAGCGAACCGTAGAATGAATCCTACTTTACCGTGATTAGACATACAAATACCGCAAGACACGCGTGGACCGCACGTTGCTGCGTGCACTCACTAGAGAAGGAGCGCCTCGATGGCTGAGATCACTGCAAGAAATCCTGTTCTTGTCCTGATTTGGAGCTTTGGGCTGTTCCTGTTCATGCATCTTGGGCAATACGTCGGTGCCCTGCTCGCTGTGAGGAGATCCGGGCAGACGTTCGATGCCATCATGAGTGGGAAGTACGAAGATCACGACACGTTGCTCATGAAGGGGATCGGCACGGTCGTCGCGGGCATCCCGCTCATCTGGATTGCCGTCGCACTGCTGTGGCGCCGCCCGGCGGCATGGATGCAATTGCCATTTCAAGGACTTGCGCTTGTTGCAGGGCTTGGAATGGGTATCCTCGTTCCGGTCCTGATCGCAGGGATGCTGAGAATACTCGGCTACGCAGCGATTCAGCCATCACAAAGTATCCTCGCATGGAGCAAGAAGATCCCTTGGCTATCGGGAATCGCGCTTCTCGCTGTGTTCACAGGGGTTGCTGAGGAGATCGTGTTTCGGGCCATGGCCGCGCGCGAGATAGCGTGGGTGATGGGGTGGCCGCTTGCCGTGCTTATTGCTGGCACTTATTTTGGCGTCGTCCACTTGATTGGACAGCTCAAGACATTGACCTTGACCAAGGCGCTGGCCGTACTGGTCTCCAGTATCCTCGTCAGCTTCCTGCTGATCGCCATGTACGTTCGAAGTGGATCCATTTGGATGCCCATTGGCTTTCATGCTGCGTGGAATTTCTCGTTGGTAGGGATTCTTGGCCTTCCAATGAATGGCAACGTGTCAGAAGTGAGCGTCTTTCAAACAACGTTTTCTGGGCCTGCGTGGCTCACAGGCGGAACGATGGGTATGGAGGCATCGGGAGCCGCCTTGCTTGCCTATGTGATCGTCGGGCTGTTGTTTGTGTTGTTCTAGAGCGGGAGCTCTCTATTCGTCGAGCATCCGGCGTACGGCTTCTGCCAGCTGGAGCTGCGTTCTGGCTTCGATATAGGCAAGCACTTTGCGCCAAGCAAATGGAATGCCCGCTGCAAGGGTCAGAGCCACAAGCCCCCAGGCTCCGGCTGTAATCAGATGCGCAAGTTCAGTCACGAGGATCCCCCCTCTCAAGTCGCCTCCTCAACTATGCCATCGAATCGGCATCTCGTGCAAGGAGAGATCGCGACCTCTCTCAAACGTTCGTTTGCTGATAAGTCTACTTTGATCCCATGGCAAGCGATGTGCGGGAGAAGCGAATGTCCGCTTCTCCCGCAAATTGATCACCTGACGATCGAACAAATGAACTCGCTCGATACGCCTTCCAAAAGCGAGTCGAGCACGGCTGTCTTCCCAGCCGATAGAGAATGCGCGCATTCTCAAAGCTAGTCGAGCACGGTTGTCTTCCCAGCCTATAGAGAATGCGCGCATTCTCAAAGCTAGTCGAGCAAAGCTCGACTAGCCCAGTAACCCCACTTGGACGTTACGGAATCGAGCAGGCGCTGTGCCGTGCCCGGTGTGGGCGGTCTGCCCCGGCTGCCCTTTCCCGCAGTTGGTTGTCCCCCACACGTTCCAATGATCGGTATTGCAGACCGCATCGCAGCCGCCCCAGAACTTCGGCGTGATGCCCGTGTAGGTGGCATTCTTCACCATCTGCCCAAGCTTGCCGTTCTTGATTTCATAGGCCATCTCAGTTCCGAATTGGAAGTTCAATCGCTTGTCGTCGATCGACCACGACTTGTTGGTCAGCATGTAGATGCCGTCATCGGTATCTGCGATAAGCTCGTCAAGCGAGGGTTCCCCTGGCATCAAACTGACATTGTTCATACGAACGATCGGCACGCGATTCCATCCGTCAGCACGCATCGTTCCATTGGATCGTGCAGGCGCATTGGGATGGGTCTTGCGAAGCTGGCTGGCCGTCTCGCGTGATGTGAGATAGCCCACAAACATACCGTTCTTGACAATGTCGGTCGTCTGGCCAGGCACGCCTTCATCGTCGTATCCATAGGTGCCAAGCCCTGTTGGTGTGACCGCATCAGCCACCAGATTGACGACATCCGAACCATAGCGGAACGTTCCGTATTTGTCCGGCGTCAGGAAACTGGTGCCTGCAAAGGCGGCTTCAGTGCCGTAAACACGATCCAGTTCAATCGGGTGACCACAGGATTCATGAACTTGAAGGGCCAGTTGCGGCCCATCCAGGATGAGCGTCGTCGTCTTGCTGGGACATTGCGGTGCAGACAACAGAGCCACGGCCTCCTCGGCCGCACGCCGGGCGTTCCCAGGCAAATCCCATTTCTGGATGATCTCGTAGCCGCCAGTTCCTTGGTGTCGTCCAAATGAGTTGGGATACGATCGTTGCTGCATTTCGCCGTCTGCAACGGCACGAACGGTAATGCCTAGGCCTGATTCCACCAGTGTTTGTTCAATGTAGCTGCCTTCTGAGCTGGCGAACGTCTTGGTTTCTCGCAAGAACCCCATCGATCCTTGAGCGAGAGCCAAGCCCTTGACAGCGCGAGCTTCCTTGTCCGCCGCGATCAGCACATCGATCTTGTCTTCCAGAGATACGTCAAAAGGATCGATATGCACGGGTGTTTTGTACGAGTCGACATGGACTTCCGGTGGCCCAAGTTCGACCTTGCTGTCATTCGCTGTGGCACTTGCCCTGGCAATCGTGACCGCCTGTGCTGCGACACGATCAATCTCGGCCCCAGTCAGCTGATTGCTGCTTGCGAACCCCCACGCTCCGTCTGCGATGACACGAACGCCAAATCCGAAGTCGTCATCGAGAGAAAGGGTTTGTACGATACCGTTCTTCACGGTGATGTTCTGATTCTCGCGCCGCACAATGCGGATATCGGCATAGGTCGCCCCATGGCTTCGGCACACGTCGAGCGCGCGTTCTGTAGTTTCCCGCATGAGTATTCCCTCCTCTCTCACTAGAATTCGGTGGTGCCCGTGAACGTGAATCCGTTGATTTTGGCCGCTGGTGCACAGGTAGCGAAGCCGCCGAATCCCATCTTGATCATTTTCAGATCCCGCCCAAGCATCTCAGCATGGGAGAACGCCTCTAGAATGGACTGAGTGAATCGAAGATTCTTCAGTGGCCGCGTGATCTTCCCATCTTCAATGAGGAAGGTCCCATCTCGCGTCATGCCCGTCAGGATCGCCTTAACAGGATGCACAGGATTGACGTAATGGAACCGCGTCACCCAGATGCCCTTCTTCGTCGAAGCAATCATCTCTTCTTGGGTCGCCACCCCAGGCTTCATGAACAGGCTGGTGGGAATCGGTCCCATCGTATTGGGCGCTGGAAGCCCGTGGCCTGTGGAGACCTGGCCGACCTCTCGCTGAGCTGAGGCGGTATCATAAACGACCCCCCGCGCGATCCCCTCTTCGATCAGCATCACTTTCTGCTTGGGGACACCTTCGTAATCAAAGGGAAACATGATCCCTCGAGGGTCGAATCCGTCATCCCAAATCGTGATATTGTTGCCCGTGATCTTCTGGCCGATACGGCCGCTCATGAAGCTGCGATTCTCCTGCATCGATTGAGCGCCCAACCCGAGATAGCCAAGATAGAACATCATCGTGGCCACTGCATCCGATTCAAGGATCACCGTGTAGGAGCCTGGATCGATTGGCGTCGGGTTCTTGCTCCGAATCGCCTTGTCCACAGCGATGCGTGCAATGTCTGATGGATCTAGCCGCGAAACATCCTGTGCCGCATCCGCTGCATATCCGGCGGAATTGCTCCCCATGATAACCGTCATAACCGTGGCCATCGTTCCACAGTGATAGGCGGATACGCCGAGGGAGTTGGCGATCATGGTTTCCTCTGTTCCGGTAGAAAAGGCTCCAGAAGCTTGCATGTCGTGGCTGCGAGACTGTTCAAGGATCGTGCGCACACCCTTGGCCCGCGCTTCTGCGGAATAGCCGGCTGTTGACTCGGAATAAGCGTCAACCTCACGAACTGGGAGAGGTTCAGGAAGTGATCGAAACTCTGGATTCTGTTGCTGGAACGACGCGACAGTTTCCGCCTTGCGAACCAGTCCTTTGAGCGCTTGCTCTGAGACATCGTTGCTGGATGCAACCCCGATCTTCTTGCCCACAATCGATCGGACGCGAACACTCACATCCGTCTCGCTCACGTTTTGATGAATACTGTTTGCCGCAAAGCGCGTGAGTGCGAGATCCTGACCGTTCACGAGCACCTCAGTTTGATCTGCATTGGCCGCGCTCAGGATTGTATCAGCGATCGCCTTAAGCCTAGCTTTCCCAATCATTGGGCCCCCTTACGAAGTGGCATGACTTAGGTTCCACCCTGTACGCTGTACTTCAGTGGGGATCATTTCTTCGTAGAGAACAGGGTACTGTTCTCTTGAAACGTTCTCAATCACGAAGCACACCCCCTCCTGGTGCCTGCAAAAACGCAGAACATAGATCCTAACTTATGAATCGCCTATACTAGGCTTGAAATCATGGCTACGCGAATTCTTGTTGTGGATGACGAACCCTGGGTTGTGCAGTCCGTGCGCTCCTATTTGGAAGCCGCGCACTTCGAAGTGGTCACAGCCTATGATGGCAAAGAAGCGATGGCGCAATTCGATGCCCACGCGCCAGATCTCATCATTCTGGATTGGATGCTTCCGGAAATGGATGGCCTCGCCGTTGCCCAGCAGCTCCGCAAACGCTCCAAGGTTCCCATCATCATGCTGACGGCCCGAATCGATGAAGATGATCGAGTCGCTGGACTGGAGACTGGCGCAGATGATTACGTCATCAAGCCATTCAGTGCACGCGAATTGGAGGCTCGCGTTCGCGCTGTCCTTCGGCGATCAAAAGGAGAGACCTCAAGCATTCTTGAGGTGGGGCCTGTTCTGCTCGATCACGAACAACGACAGGTTCACATTTCGGGATCCCTCATTGAACTCACAGCCATGGAGTTCGACTTGCTAGCGTTCCTTATGGCTCAACCGGGACGCGTGTTTACGAGACTTGAGCTACTGGAAGCCGTGCGCGGAGATGCGTATGGAGGATTCGAACGCTCTGTGGATTCCCATATCAAGCGTCTGCGCCAGAAAATCGAGCCCGATCCGCAAACGCCGTCTCTCATTCTGACCGTGTTCGGCGTGGGGTATAAACTGGCCAAGGAGGGCTCCGCGTGATGAAGCAACTTCGACGGCTGTCGTTCGGCGCAAAGTTGCTGACTGCCTTTGTGTTGGTGATCGCGCTGACCTCATTGGCTGGTTATTTCTTCATGAGCCTGTCGGTCAATCGTGCGTTCACAGACTTCAACACAGGACGCTATTCCCAACAGGATCGAATGGCCTTCAGCATGTTCGGACTCCTCTACAGACAAGCCGGGAGCATGGATGCCCTGCTGAAGGGGCTGGTTGAGCAGGAGGTCGATCTTCCCGCTGTCGTCGCCAATGCTTCCGGTGTGGTCGTTTTCTCGCCCGACTTGAGACGGGTTCAGGTTGGCAGAACCCTCGACGCAGCCCTTCTCGAACGTGGAACGTCCTTCCCCGCCGACGGACAGCAATGGATCTATCTGCCCACTCGATTTCTTGTAGGTCTTGAACTGGAAGAGGGCTATTTGCAGCGATCCCGCCGTTCGATGATGTGGGCGGGCCTGACTGCCGGCGTGGCCGCAATGCTTCTTTCGTACCTCCTGATCCGCCAATTAACAGGCCCTTTGCGCAAGCTAGATCGGGCATCAAGGCAGGTAGCTGCCGGAAAATTCGACGAGCGAGTAGACATCCTATCCTCAGATGAAATCGGGCGACTCGCAGGCTCGTTTAATGAGATGGCGGCAAGTCTTGAGACTGCCGAACAAGTGAAGAAGCGTCTCATCGCCGATATCTCGCACGAGCTTCGAACGCCAATTACCGCCGTGCGATCTGCCTTGGAGAGCCTTCGCGATGGATTGATGGAGCCCACGCAGGCGACGCTATCCGCTCTGCACGACAAGATTCTTCTCACGACACGACTGGTTCAGGATCTCCACCAGCTTGCACTTGCTGATTCAGGGCAGCTATCCATGCAGCCGCGGCCTTGCTCGGTCGAAGCGATTCTGGACACAATTCTTGAGACGATTGGCGTTCAGATGGAGGATGAAGGCATACTGCTTCGCCGAGACATCGCGCAAGACCTCCCATCCGTCGAGGTCGATGCCCAACGGATCGAACAGGTCTTGCTCAATTTGCTGGCCAACGCCATCCGTCACACCCCTCTAGGAGGGAGTATCCTCGTGAGAGCGGAACAAGTCGATGACAGCGTCCAAGTATCCATTTGCGACTCAGGGCCCGGCCTGTCTGAGACAGATCTTGAGCGTGTGTTCGATCGTTTCTACCGCGCGGATGAGGCTCGAACCGGCGATGATACTGGGGCAGGATTGGGACTCTCCATCGCCAAGGCGCTGATTGAGGCACATGGCGGACGAATTTGGGCAGAGAATGCGCCACATGCCGGCGCTTGCTTCTCGTTCACGCTTCCTATTCCCAACCTCGCGTAGACAGACGAACGCCGCCCCACAAGAGGCGGCGTTCTTGGGCAACTCAGGTATCTAGAGTCGATTACTCCATAGCCTCCCGTTTCAAATCCAACACATCCACAACCCGTTCCAAGACCTCGAACAGATTCCCATGTTGTCCCTGCATCGTCAGCGTCGCGCGGGCTCCTTCGCTGCGCTGATCCATCAGCCCCATTCCCATCTGGGAACGAGGAGCGGATGAATTGCCCATCGAGCCAGATCCCGTTTGCTCCAAACGCGTCCTCATCTGTTCGCGCATTGCAGCAACGGATCCGTCATCGGCAATCTGCCCCAACCGTTGGACCATCATCGTTTCCATGTCCTCTACGGTTCGGCCAGCCATTCGCGTGCCCACTCGGGCTTGGAGGCCCTCAGCGACGACTTCGTCGCCAGACGATTCATCACTACGAGCCATGTCTGCTACGTCCTGCATTCTGGATCCCATCAGCAAGGCGCGTTGCGACTGTTGATCTGCCATTGTTCCTCTCGTCATTGGGCGGGAGGACACGCCGGCACCGCTCATCTGGGCGGCTCGCTGAAGTCGTGCTCCGATCTCTTGATTCGTTCCAAGCAGAACTCCGCCCATCAACTGAGGGAGTGTCTCTTGTAGCACACGGCCTTGATTGATGGACAGCAAATCTCGAACCTCGTCCAAAGACGATGCAATGGATTCACGAAGCGTGCCTGCCAATGCTTGCTGATCCTCTCTGAAGGTTGCAAGCAACGCATCGAGTTCTTCGGTCGTTCCAGTAAAGGAGATCATCGTCTGCTCGAAATCGGCCGCTAGTTTCTCACTTTTCCCACGTTCTCCGATCAGATTCGAAAGGATGCCGCGAAGCGCGATGGTTTGCTCTTGCGACAATTCCAGTCGATTGACAAGGATGAGCAGGGGCAAATTACTTGCGTCCGCCGTTCCTGCAGAATTTTCAGTCGCTGCGTCTGCAAGGATTTGCGTGCTCGCCGGAATGGCGGCGATGAGGCCCACCACCAGCATCATGGACAGGATTTTCGGGATCTTCTTCATGCTGTCTTCCTCCCTATTGACTTGATTCATCGGCTCTGGGTCTTGCGTTGTTCAAATCAAAGGTACAGGTCACGTATGAAGGAGAGGAGACGGACTTATGTCAGCAATGTGAAGGTTCACGAATGGCCGAAATACGTCAAACTGTGTATGGTTTAGTCGATGCTTCATTCTTTAGGAGTTCCCTATGAGAGTATTTTGGATGTCCGCTAGCCTATGTCTTCTCCTGCTCTTTGTAGGATGTCCGCTCGTTGGCGAGCAGGTTGTCTGTACGACCACTCTCATCGGAGACATCGTTTCACAGATCGCGGGAGACGGCATAGAGGTTCATGTCCTCTTCTCGCCTGATGCAGATCCACACGCATTCGAACCGCGGCCACAGGATTTGGTCATGCTTCACCGCGCAGATCGCATCTTCATCAATGGTCTCGATTTGGAAGCTGGATTGGCTGATATTCTAGAAACCTTTGGCGATATCGTAATCTCTCTTTCAGACGACCTTCCGAACCTTCTGGCCGGAGAGGCGGAGGGCGCGAATCACGGTCACGCGACAATCGATCCCCACGTTTGGTTTGACCCCTCGCTTGTCTCATTGTGGGTCGATGTCATTGCTGAGACATTGAGCGAGTTGACGCCATCTCAAGCGCCTGACATTCGTGCTCGCGCGACCGACTACCAACTTGAATTGTCTGCTTTGGATGAATGGATCATCATCGCATTGGATCAGATCCCGCCTGAACAACGAAGACTCGTCACCGATCATCATGTATTCGGCTACTTCGAAGCGCGATATGGATTAGAGCAGGTTGGAACGGTCTTTCCGGGACTCAGCACGTTGTCCGAACCCTCGGCGCGTGACATTGCCTCGCTGATCTCGACGATCACGTCGCTCAGTATTCCTGCCATCTTTGTGGGAACAACAGTCAACGCGTCTCTGGCTGAGCAGATCGCAGCGGATACGGGCACGCGTGTCATTCGCCTCTATACCGGGGCCCTAAGCGAACCGAATGGCCCGGCAGATACCTATCTTTCATTCATGAGATACACCGTCACTGCGCTGGTGGAAGGGTTGGCACGCACACCATGACGCGCCCCAAATCAGTACCCTGCCCAACACGGCGGTCGCTCAAGGTCTGGAATCGCCCCCTCTCAGAACGAGTCCCCCACGAGCCCGCGGCTGCTGCCGTGTCCGTACACAACCTATCCGCAGGCTATGCTCAGGTACCTGTCATCTCTAACGTATCGTTTGAGCTCCAGGCCAACGAGCGCTTGGCCGTGGTTGGTCCCAACGGTGCGGGCAAGTCAACGCTACTCAAAGCTCTGGTGGGATTGCTTGACCCCATGAGTGGCGAGATACGCATCCACGGGCATGGCCCTTGTCAACATATTTGTATTTCCTATGTCCCGCAAAGGAACACTCTGGATTGGCATTTCCCCATCACCCTGTCTGACTTTGTTATGATGGGAAGAGCACAACGTATCGGCCCCTTTCGGCGAGCTCGATCTCACGACCGCAAGGTCGTCCACGATGCATTGTCTTCTGTGGAATTGGGAATGCTTGCCCACCATCAAATCGAGTTCCTTTCTGGCGGGCAGCAGCAGCGCTTGTTTATTGCTCGCGCGCTCGCGCAAGAAGCCGAACTCATCCTGTTCGATGAGCCCCTCGTCGGACTGGACGTTCACACCCATCACGAGGTTCTCGAATTGATCTCGACCCTTCACCAGAAGCAGGTGACCGTCATCATGTCTCTGCATGATTTGACGCTTGCTGCGGCCCATTTTGACAAGCTTCTTCTCTTGAAGGGAGAGGTCATGGGATTTGGATCGCCCCAGGAGGTGCTGGTCGAAGCTGTGCTACGAAAAGCCTACGGTAGCTGCCTTCATGTCGTTCCTGGCAAAGATGGCGCCTTCGTCGTGCACGATACGGCATGTTCAGGAGGAGAGATTCCAAATGCTTGAGTGGCTCATCGCCCCACTCGACTATGCGTTCATGGTGCGCGGCATCCTCGCGGCAGTCGCGGTCGGCATCCTCTGTTCCACAGTGGGAGCATTCGTCGTCTTGCGCGGCATGACGTTTATCGGCGATGCGCTTGCCCATGCCATTCTTCCTGGACTTGCCGTGGGCTTTTTGACCGCAGGCGAAGGAAATCGCGATAGCCTGTTTTGGTGGGCGCTGGCAACGGCGATCGTGACATCCTTGGGGATGGGATGGATCTCCGAACGGACCCGGTTTCGAGAGGATGCAGCCATCGGCATTGTGTTTGCCGGCATGTTTGCGCTAGGCATCGCCCTGATATCCACCGTCCGAGGATTTTCTGTCGATCTGGTTCATTTCCTCTTTGGCAATGTTCTTGGGGTCTCCAATCACGATCTGGTTCTCATTGCCTCCTTCGGAGGCACGGTCTTGCTGATTCTTGCTCTTTTCTACAAAGAGCTGGTCATCGTCTCGTTTGACATTACCCTGGCGCGAACCTTGAGGATTCGCGCTGGATTCTACCGCTATCTGCTGTTTGTCCTCATTGCCATCACCGTCGTGCTGTCACTTCAAACCGTCGGCATCGGCCTCATGCTGGCCATGCTGGTCACCCCCGCATCCACCGCCCATCTCTTGACCAAACGGCTGCCCTCGATGCTCCTTCTCGGCTCGCTTTTGGGGGCCCTGTCTGGAATCATCGGGTTGTACCTCTCGTTTTATTTTGGCGTGGCCTCTGGGGCAGCTATCGTCCTGGTCTCCATCGCGTTCTTTCTCATCGCGTTGGCGGCGACCACTGTGGGTGGGTTCGTACGTCGGACCCGCAACGCCTAGCTCCTGGCGTCTCCACTGTCTCCCACTGAAAGCCCACCCCCGATTCACGAGCCCTTCACTTCAGAGGGGTACAACTATTTCGTGAGGCTCGTGTCTGTACGTTGTCGAACCAGGCTTGGGCAGGAGTGAACCATGAGACGGAGTCGCAGAGTTCGATGGGTCATCGGCATCACGGTGCTATCTTTGATCGGCACAGGTATTGGGCTTGTTCTTGCAAGAACGGCAACGCCTCCGCAAAAACTACTGGCCGCAGCCCTCAGCTTTGACAAGTCCCATGACGTGTTCACAAACGACGTCGGCTTGTCATTCATCGTAGATCCTGCCCTGTTGATGAGTAGCGGCGCTGGCAAGGATGGCATCCCATCGATTGATGCTCCTGTGTACATTCCCGCCAATGCGGCCGATGAATGGCTCTCAGACGATGAACTCGTAATGGCGCTGAATTACCAGGGGATCACCCGCGCCTACCCACTGCAAATTCTCGTCTGGCATGAGATTGTGAATGATTTCGTAGGGAGCACTCCCGTATTGATCACCTATTGCCCTCTTTGCGGTTCAGGCATGGCCTACGATCGAACGATAGATGGCGCGCCAATTGAGTTCGGAACGTCAGGCAAGTTGTACAATTCCAATTTGGTCCTGTATGACCGAACGACGGGAACCTTCTGGAGTCAAATGAATGGGCTGGCCATCGTTGGCGAACGATCCGGACTGCAGTTGGCTCCGATTCGTTTGGATACCGTCACATGGGGAGAATGGAAAATCGCCCATCCGGAATCCGAAGTGCTGAGCAGGGACACTGGATTCGAGCGGAACTATGGAAACGATCCCTATGGCAGTTACTACGAAGACAGCCACATCTGGTTCCCTGTGCAAGCCCGCGACGACCGAATTCATCCCAAGTCCGTTGTGATTGGCATCGAAGTCAATGGTTCATTTGTGGCCTACCGTGAACTCGACGTCGCCTCGCGAGGGACCATTCAAGATCGCGTCAATGGAATTCGCATCCGCATTACGCAAGATGCCTCAGGAGAGATCAACGTGGTCAATCTCTCGACTCAGGAACTCATCTCCAAGGAACGCAGTTTTTGGTTTGCTTGGTATGCTTTCCATCCAGACACACGCTTGTACCTTCCTTCAGATTGGACCTACAGCCCTCTCTAGCGCCCACGGAATACCCAACTCAGAGGTGACCGTCCAGCTGGACCTTCATGAACCCTTGATCGATCATTAATATCTCATGATTTCCGTACGCAGAGCGACAATAGAGGATCGTCCTCGCATCCTTGAGATCTCTTCGAAGATTTGGGATGGAGACGACTACGTTCCTGAGCTGCTGGACGAATGGTTTTCTGATCACGCGGGGGAATTGGCTGTCGCCGCATGGGATAATCTGGTCATCGGGTTTGCTCATCGCACTTGGCTGAGTCCCGGCATCAGTTGGTTTGAGGGCATTCGTACGGATCCCGCGTGGCAAGGCCACGGAGCGGCCAAGGCGATCACCGAACACTTCATTCGTGGGGCTCGCATGGATGGCGCAACACGTATCAACCTCTCCACCTACATCGAGAACGAGGCATCCATTCACATCATTGAATCGTATGGATTCTCTCGCGTCGCAACCTTCTCATACGTCGAGCGTCTTGCTGAAGCGCCCTCTCTTCTTCCTGCGGAAATGCCTGCTGAAATTCGATTGCTTTCTGCGCCAGAGACGCTTTCATTCGTTGACACGTCTCATTTCTTGTCCCTGGCACATCGACGATTCCCTCGCGGCTGGCGCTTCTTTCCTTTCGATCACGACCCCGGCGAGGCGATTGCCCGGCTGCAGTTTTGCGTAGGATTGTGGGTTGAGGGCGTGCTCACTGCTGCTCTCTGCATCCGACAGGCTCCTCAGCACACGGGCAGAGTCACCGTAAATTTTCTGGACGGAGAGCCGGAGAATGCGCGCTGTCTTCTCGCCTATGCCATGAGCCAGTTCGAGGGTCGGTCCTTTGAGATGATGGTGCCTGTGGATCAGGGGAGGCATGCCCTCCCTCTGGATTTCCTGCGAGAGGTTGGCTTCACCTCGTGGTCCGGCTTCAAACC
>JAHITR010000041.1 GCA_018817505.1 Candidatus Bipolaricaulota bacterium
CTCACGGTTGACCGTGAGCCCTGGGAACATTCCTCCGACAGGGCTGTAGGTGTAGCGATGGTGCAGATAAGGAGGAACGATGGCGTATCGACACAGAATAGCCAAATACCTCGGCATGGTCCTATTCGTCTCTGGATCACTCCTACTGGCCGTTGGTCTCGCTGGATTCACAAGTGGTGACAACACATCGAATCAGCCCGTGCTGCTGTTTGGCATTGGCGTACACATCGAGCCATTCGGTGCGCAGGTGAGTCCATTAGCCATCGCGGCAGGCGCTGTGCCACGAATGCTCGATCCTCGTCAGATGGACTACAACCGCCGACCCGATTTCGAGCGTCACGTGGAGGACTTGCGCAATCTCGCTGCTGTCGTTGAATCCCATCACGGACTGCTCACTGTGCAAGCGCAGACAGCGTTCACCACATCGGCCATCCGTTTTGGCAATACCATCCTGTCTGATTTCGAGGATAACGGCCATGAAATCGCGCTTCATTTTCATGAGAACGTCCACTTGGGGAACGATGAGGAGACCCTGTCCCCCGGCCTCTGGACGGCTGTGATGCAAGAAGAGATCGATCTCATTCAGCGCGCTGGCGTCGAGAATGCCATTCAGTATTGGAGTGGCGGCAATCTCTATCCTGACGTGCTGCAGGCGGCTGCCGATGCGGGTCTACGGATCAATTCGGATTGGAAGGATCCCAGCACGCAATCCACACCGCAGGTTCTCATGGGCATCCATCCGTGGCGCCCCTCTGGCGGTACCGATGGACAGGACCTCTCCGCCTTCTCAGTGCACGATCCGCAAGGCGAGGTCATCTTCCTGCCTGGCGGAATCGTCGATCCTGTGGCGTTTGCCAACAAGAACCAGATCAAGGCAGAAGAGGGCCTCGAAGGGTGGCTCGATGTCCTGGAAGAAGCCCTGCAATCCTCGCTCGCTGCAGCACGGTCTGACCGTGTCAATGTCTTCCACTTCACCGTTCACCCGGGTGAATTCGTCGACGATCCCAATGATCCCTACGCGCTGTTGTCGGATTTCATCGACGATGTCATCGATCCGTTGGTTGCCCAAGGACGAATTGAGTGGGCGACGTTCTCGCAAATGGCCGATGCGTTCGAATCTTGGGAAGCCGAACATCCCGATACCGATCCTCGCTCTTGATCGATCCAAACCCTACTTGGAAGAGTAGGATATCGCCCCCTGTTGGGGTATGCTTGCAAAGACGATTGAATGAATACGCCAAGGAGCGGGGATGGTTGAGTCACTGATGCCGTCGACAGACGCTCGCATTAGTTTGCGAGAAATCACAGTGGATACGGTCAATCGCGTGATTGACCTCTACGACTCGCTCACTGAGGATCAACAAAAGTACCTGCCCCCCAATGCCGTGTCCATTGCCCAAGCCCATTATCTCCCCAAGGCGTGGCTGCGCGTCATCTACGCTGATGAGACCCCCGTAGGATTTCTCATGCTCTATGATGACCCCGATCGCGGCGAGTACTTCTTATGGCGATTGATGATCGCACGTCCCTTCCAACGTAAGGGTTTTGGGAGCAAGGCCGTCAGGCTATTGGCGGACTACGTTAGGAATCGGCCTCGCGCCAAGTACTTGTGTGCCAGCTTCGTTCCGATGGGAGAAGGTCTCGCCACGTTCTACGAGAAGAATGGATTCGAGTTTGAAGGCAAGACAGGCCGCGAGACCGCCATTCGCCTACAGCTTTAATCGCCGTGAACAGGCTGCCGTGCTGTGCCAGTTGCTTCTGAGCACAAGTTGCCTACACTTCTTGCCAGCAGTTCTAGGAGGTCTGATGCTCTACTCGAAAACGGCCAAGTACGCTGTGCTCGCACTTGCCGAGGTTGCGCTCTGTTCTGCGGATCAGCCCGTCTCAACCAAGCAAATCGCAGCAGCATCCGAAGTTCCCTACCCCCTGCTCGCCAAGATCGTTGGGCAATTGCGCCGAGCTGGATTGGTCGTTGCCGAGCGCGGCAAGCATGGCGGCATCCTGCTGGCTCGTCCTGCAAGCGAAATCACAATTCAGGATATTGTGATCGCTTTGGACGGCCCTGAAGTTCTCAATGATTGCCCGTTGTTCCTCGCACCCTGCAACTGCGAGAAGGAATGTGCCATGCATCCCTTGTGGCGTCCAGCACGCGACGCGGTGGTCAAGTTCTTCGAAGGATCGACGTTGCAAGACATCGCCCATGCGCGGGGTGAGGCCAAGAAAGCCCTCTAGGAACCCTCGTCGTTCGTCTTGCCACCTACGGCCTCCCCGAATTGAAGCACCCACGCCTCTTGAGCCGCTGTCTCGACAGCCTGTGCATTGTAGTTGGCGCGCACCCAGGCCACAGCATCTGCTGCAGGCACACCGCCAAGAATCGCCATGCAGGCAAGAACCGTTCCCGTTCTGCCCAGACCGCCGATGCAGCCAATCTCTAAGCGTTCGCCATTCTTGGCACGATTGAAGGCAGCAATGATTTGGTCGATCGCCTCGGCATCATGGGACGGCAAACCGTAATCGGGCCAATCGATCACTTGGGCATCCCAAGTTGGGCTCCAGGAAGCATCCATGTACAAACCAAAATCGCGATTGGAATTGGCTTCGTCTCGCGCAGCCAATGGCGATGCGATGACGCAGGTTGCGTCGGGAAAACACACGGTCACGGAAAACCTCCTGTCCTCTTGCGCCCATTGAAGCGGATCGATCACGTCGGTCAAATCATTGGCCCATTCTGAAGCCATCGTACGATCGCACATCTCAGCAATCGCAGCAAGCGGCACCAACATCTTCAGGCTCGCAGGCGGCGTACGATAACCCCACGAGCGGCTGGCCATCCACGTTGACGGCTCGCTGTTGGCCGGGTTGTCGGGGATGGCATCCCCCCTACTGCTGCCTGCGAATGATTCAACATACGATCGATCGGGATTGAGACGCACCCACAGCCCAGCGGCATCGTGGAAGCCGTCATAGGCTTGATGAATGTGCGGCTTGTCGATCGCCACTTGCACGTGATCGTCTGCAGCGAACACGAGCATTACCTTGAGATCGGGCAACGATTCAGCGAGCAGAGGATAGTTGTTGACTGTCGTTCGAAACGGCCAGTTGGCAGCCGCTTCTTCAGGTGTGGCCAGGGTTTCCGGCCAGGTCTCGCGCGTCAACGCCCCGTTGTCGAGCAATGCCTGCAGCAAATCCGTCGACCAATAGTCCTTGTCCCACATCGTCGGATGCTTGGGCGAGCACACATAGCCGGGGGCGCCAGGGATGACAGATCGGAATGCCGGTCTGCCGTGCGCTTGCGCCCAATAGACCGTCGAGTAATCGATGGCAATCGATGTGGGCGTGTAGCCGGAAGGATCGTAGAACGGGTTGACCACGGCCCGGCCATCGTCGCCCCAATGCCCCGGCTCCAGCGGGTAGGTCGCATCGATCGTTGGATTCTCCCGCCCGACAAAGAAACGCACACGCGACAGCGCCTCACCGTGCAGTGCCAGCACATTGGTGGCAGCAATCCCTGAATGGGAAAACGCATACAGGCCAGACACATCGTACAGGGGCGTCGTGTCGACGATGTCATGCAGATAGTCACCCGTCACATTGGGCGATTCGCCCGTGGCAAACCGGATCACATCGCGCAACGCAGCCAGACAGTTGGGTCCGCC
>JAHITR010000042.1 GCA_018817505.1 Candidatus Bipolaricaulota bacterium
CACTATGGATACCGCCGAGCGAGAGATCGCCGGCGGTTTCGTCTTGGTTGAAGGCAATCGGATTGTTGATGTGGGAGAAGACGCGACGGGCATTGAGGCTGATGAGATCGTTCGAGGCAACGGCAAGCTTCTGCTGCCGGGTTTTGTGAATACGCACCACCACCTCTATCAAGCCCTGTTCCGCAATGTTCCGGGTGCCTCGGACGCCAAGTTGTTCGATTGGCTGGTATTCCTATACGAACGCTGGAAGGGAATTGATGAACACGCCATGCGTGTTTCTTCTACCATTGCCTGTTCCGAACTGCTGTTGTCCGGCGCGACGACAACGACGGACCACTGCTATCTCTATCCCAAAAATGGCGGCAACATATTGGCTGCGGATATCGAGGGTGCCCAGACAGCGGGCATTCGCTTCCACCCCACTCGCGGTTCGATGTCGCTGTCCAAGAAAGACGGAGGGTTGCCCCCTGATTCAGTAGTTCAAACTGAGCGGGAGATTTTGGCGGACTGTCAGCGTATGATCGAAACCTATCACGATCCAAAGCCGCTGGCGATGCTACGAATTGCTCTGGCCCCCTGTTCGCCCTTCTCAGTAACCCTCGACCTGATGCGGGAGTCCGTCAAACTGGCTGAAGAATATGGTGTGCTACTGCATACCCATCTTGCAGAAACCCATGATGAGGAAGTTTTCTGCAAACGGCAATTTGGCCACCGCCCCGTAGACTTGATGGAGGAGCTGGGTTGGCTTCGCGATGACGTGTGGTTCGCTCATCTGGTGGTATTGTCCGATGAAGACATCGCCAAGTTGGCGGCAGCCAAAGTGGGCATGGCCCATTGTCCCAGTTCGAATATGACGTTGGGCTCGGGCATTGCCCGGGTGGCTGAGATGAAGAACACACCCATTCGAATTGGGATTGCCGTCGATGGCTCTGCATCCAACGACACATCCAACATGATTCGTGAAGTTCGAAACGCCATGTTGCTGCAGCGTGTGCACTACGGAGCGGATGCGCTAACAGCTCGTGAAGCGCTTCACTTGGCTACTCTGGGTGGCGCGCAGGTATTGGGACGACAAGATGAGATCGGTTCGATTGAAGTTGGCAAGGCGGCGGATCTGATCGCGTTCGATCTCAACGATATTGCTCTTGCCGGATCTCAGGCCGATCCTGTGGCTGCTGTCGTGCATTGCGCCTCAGATCGTGTCGATTTTTCCATGGTGAACGGCGCATGGCGCGTGCGTGAACGCAGGCTCGTCGATGAGTCGATCTATGACCTCATCCCTGAACACAATCGGATTTCCAAGCGATTGACGGGAGCTGTGTGAACGTAGCCATTGAGATCGCCTTCTCGTTCAAGCATGCGCTGGGCGACGATTATCGCAAACTGGAGCTGCCTGAATGTGCAACCGTGCACGATGCGCTCGCATATCTGGGGAAGCGCTACGATGTGTTCCATGAGCGCGTGTTCAACGAAATCGGAGAAATTCGGCGCAACATCAACGCCCTCGTGAATGGCGTGAACGTTCAATTTCGAGAGGGATTCGATACGATCCTGACAGATGGTGATCGACTGACGGTTCTTCCTCCTGTGGGTGGGGGGTGAGTCCATCGGGATTGCGTACAACGAAAAAGGGGCCCTTTCGGGCCCCTTCTTCTGGTTTCTAGGAGGCGCAACTCAGCACGCTGAACTGCTCTGGGTGGTTGGTAATGCCAACCACTCAAGTGGAGTCCCAAAGGATTCCTGCGAGCCTCGCAACCATCAGGCCGCGACGGTTCGCCTTTTCTTTCTCTGGTGTAACGGCCTAACCACAAGCTTCTTGTCAAATCCACCACACGCTTTGGGCATGAAGCAAAAACGATAGCCACTCGAATCTGCCGAGTGGCCTATCGCCCCCAAAAAGGCTGAGCTGGGGAGGACCGGGTGCGTCCCTCCCCAGCCGGTGTGGTGGCTATCCGCAAGGAGGTTTAGCGGAAGAGCGGCATCTCTGCTGCTGCACCAAAGAATGCCCACTGGATGTGTGTAAAGTGTGAAGAGACCGTGTGAATCCCGTGGGGGCATCGAGCCGCAATGCCGGTTCTACTCAGCTCTTCCGTCTATGTTTGGGTTCAGTTCTGATCCCCACATTTTCTGTCGGATCCTCATCGAGACGTGCGTTTCGCTGCCTTGTCGGCAATTCCGGCGTCGAACCGGGCTGCGTCGATGATGAATCGCGTGTGCTCACCGTGTCCGACGGATTCAATCTCATCAGCGCACTCGATATCGAAGCCAAGTTTGCGCCCTTCAATGGCGGTGAGTGTGGCGCGAATGGTGACTTTCATCCCAAGCGGTGTCGCTGCGGTGTGTGTGAGCGAGATGGCAGTGCCCACCGTCTTCTGACCTGCGGGCAGGCTGGGGTCAATCATCGTCCGCGCGGCTTCCTCACAGAAGCCGACGAGCACGGGCGTGGCCAGGACATCGACAAGGCCTGATCCGAAAGCACTTGCGAGGTGCTCTTTGGAAACGATCCACGTCAGTTCGCTGACTGTGCCAACTTCATACATGCCTGCTCCTCTCTTGCTGCCATTCTTGTGCAAATGAGTTGCCTGAGTCTCACTGATTCTGCAAATGGTACATTGCAGGTCGACGATCTCCGAGCTTGTCATTATGCTTGGTGATGAACTTGTCGCGGGCCAACGACACATCAAGGTCCACCACGGCAACTTCCGTGCCCTCGAGAGACAGACGAACAAGGGGATCTCCATTGGGGCCGATGACTTGCGACTGTCCCGTATAGGTGAGCGATTCGTTGCCGCGAGCTTCAGTTCCCACTCGATTGGCCGTGGCTGTGAATACGCCGTTTTCGAGAGCCCGAATGGCCATCGTTCGCTGGGCGAGATCAGGCAGCACAAGGTTGGCTGGATGACAGATGATCTCGGCACCCTGCAATGCCAGCGATCGAGCGGATTCAGGAAACAGGTGGTCAAAACAGATCATCATCCCCAGCTTGGCGATGCCGATATCAACAACGGCAAACGGCAGATTGCCAGGCGTGAAATTGATCTTCTCTTCGTAGAACAAGTGCACTTTGCGATAGCGGGCCAGGAAGCCGTCTGGCCCGACGAGAACCGAAGAATTGTAGACCTTGTCTCCGTCGATCTCTGGTAGCCCGGCGACGATGAAGCAGTTGTTCTCTGCTGCGTATGCGCTGAGGGCTTGTGTCGTCCGGCCACTTGGGACTTGCTCTGCGAGTTCACGAGCTTCAGTCGCGTTCAAAAATTGATACCCCGTCGCGAATAGCTCTGGCAACACCCACAGATCTGCGGTGTGCTGTGACATATGAGATAGGCAATCCGAAAGATTGCCCGCGATCTCTCCAAAGATCGGCGATGACTGAACGATTCCAAGGTTCATGGTCGGATAGTATGCGCTACGAGAGCGACTTTCCGCTAGGCGAGGCAATCGTTAGGCAAGAATACCTGGCCAAGGCAGATGTGTCCCGATGACAAGGGCGAGCGTTTCTTCGGCTCGTTCCAGAATCATCTTGCGGCTTTGTCTCGCCTGCTCAGGGTCGCTATCGCCAACCACGGGCCAATCCAAGTGCTCGATCCATTGTGGCTGAAGCGCGGCATCGCCGATGTGCAGAATGGGCGTGTCATCTGTGGCGAATTCGTAGGCAGCATGGCCGGGGCGATGCCCAGGCGTGGGGATGAAGGTGATTCCCTTGGCGACCTCGGTTTCCCCATCACAAAGGATAACGCGATCCTCGATCAACTCTTGCAGCCGCTGGAAGAGGCGACTCAAGTGCTTGGGCAAGCTTTCGTAGGTTTCAGGCTTGTGCAACTCTCCCCACAGTTCGGCGTCAATGGCGTACTTGGCATGGGGATACGTCAGTTCGCCGTCACCAATTTGCAGCAAGAGGCCGGCGACGTGATCGCGATCCACGTGAGTAATACAGATCAGTTCGATGTCTGCGGCCGCAATGCCGAGCTCCGAAAGTGCGCTGGCCACTTCGTCTCCGTCGATGCCGGAATCGATCAATACGTGTCGGTCCCGATGATTGAGATAACAGCAGGTATAGGCCAAGGACAATTGGTGATCAGGCTGTTGCTGAAAGGCCTCAGGGAGCATTTCATTCAGCGAACGCGACGAATCAGGGAGAATGCGGATAACTGCACCGGTGGTTCCTCCGTGCTCAAACAGGTACAGCTTGTCGTCTTCAGTCTTCGAAGTCCGATTCATTGATCTCTCCTTATTCATCCTGTAGTCGGTTGCCAACGATAGGCTGCACCGTGACGTTGAATGGTGCCGAGGCCAGGGAACGAAATGTGTCCGGTGAGGACTAGGGCGTGGGTCGTTGCTGCTCGTTCCAGAAGCACCCTGCGGCTGGCAACCTCTTGCACTGGATTCAGTGCCATTGTATCCGGCCAGTGCGGATTCTCAGCAAACAGTGGGTGAAACAGCGTGTCGCCGAAATGAAGGATGGGAGAAGCTGCTGTTCGAAATTCATAGACAGCGTGTCCGTGGCGGTGTCCAGGGCAGGGGATGAATCGCACGTCCTGCTCAATCTCAGCTTCCTCAGCGAACGTCGATACGCGACCCGCGAGAGCAGACGATAGCCTGCGGCAGAAGGCTTTGTAGTTC
>JAHITR010000226.1 GCA_018817505.1 Candidatus Bipolaricaulota bacterium
CCTCCCCGTGACGGTCACGACGATCTCCAATTCACCCATCATCTCATCAGAACCCACAAACCACTCGATCATTCCCGTTGCGCTGTCCCAAGACGTCAGTCGGGTAGGTGACAAAGCAGGCGCGCTGCCATTGTTTAGCGTTGCCAATAGATCATCGATGGCCGATTGCCCTGTATTGGTGACCGTCATCCTCACGATCAGCACGTCTCCATCCCGCGGGTGATCAAATGCCGTTAACGGAAGACCCCGCTCATCGAATAGGTTCAAGGTGACACTCAGTGACGCGCCGAGGATCGGCGCTTCATCGACAACCCCATCGGGAACGACGCGAACGACAACGACGCCACTGGCGGTGGCTGCGCAGTTGTCAACTGCCTGAAACTGGAAGGCCAATTCAGTAGGAGCATCGACGTTCGGTGCATCAAACCATACGTGTTCTTCCTGGCTTCCAGAGTGCAGGGCAACGTCAGCGCCATCCACCTGTTCCCAGCGCTGCGCGTCAATCCATCCATCCTCATCGGATGCAATGGCTCGCAAGTCGACTCGCTGACCGCAATCCACATCAAAATTGTCGGGGACGAAGACGATGGGAACATCGTTCACATTGAACACACGCAGAATCAGCGCATCGGAATCCGTTGCCCCCCAATCATCCACCACCTGAAGAGTCAGAGTGATCCGCTCGTCTTCACATCCATCAATCTCTGGAACGAGATAGACAGGATCCAGTACGTCATTGGATGGCAGAAAGATTCCGCCGGCTCCTCCATCACTCCAGATCATGTCGGCGATCCACCCATCTGGATCCGATACGGTCGCTTGCCAGATGGGGAGCCGGATGCCCTCTTCAGCCGTAAGATCGCCGCTTATATTCACCTTGGGCGTTGCATTCACCCGGATGCGTAGCGAATCACTCGAAGTGCCGAGGTCACTGTCAGTTGCCGTCAACATGAGTTCAACAATTCCACTGGCTATTGGAGGCGTATACGTAGGATGCAAAGACACGGCATCATCGAACGCACCCCCTGCGCCATGATCTGTCCACTGATAGGTAACTGGCCCGGCGCCATCTGACGCAGACGAATCATTCAAGGCAATCGACGCACCAAGATCGACAATGAGATCTGGCCCCGCGTCCACATTGGGAAGCACGTTCACCCATCCGGCGACTTGAACGAGGACACCGGTCGCGTTGAGCAGCTGCGCAGTCACAGTCAATGTTGCTGGAGATGAAAGCTCAATGGGAACTCGAATGTCCACAGCCATCTGCCCCCAGGCAGGAATCTGCTCCAATGCAATCAACCCATTGGCTGGATACGCGACCCACGGGCCGCCATCGATGCGCACTTCAGCCTTCCATTGATCGATGCCCGCAGCAAGAGGCACATGGAGCGTGGTATTCGCCAACACGCTCCCCGTGTCGTTATTCAGCAGTACGTCGATGGTCAGAATGCCGCCGCGTGCGACTGGAGCGGGCAAAAGGGACAACGAGGCCGTCAGGCCAGCGCTCCAGGCGGGAACGGATAGGCAAACAAGACAGAACAAGACAAGGCATGCGCCCTGGTAGCAAATTCTTGATTTCATGGCTCTTCAGTATCGAGGCGGAGGTTGACGGCAATAGCGGGAGAGGTTTCCTCGCAAGGGACGGTTGGTCCTGCAAAAAAATGACAATCGCGACTAGGTGAACAACTTTCGAGAGCGGTAGAAATAATCGGCTCCAGAAATGACGGATGTCGCAATCGCTAGAACCATCGCCACGATCTTGGCGATTTCTCCGCCTGATCCCAAAGAGAACGTGCGAGCCGCCAATACGACGAGCACCAAAACGACATGCGAGATGGTCTTCAGCTTGCCAAGAATGGAAGCATCGATCACGTGCCCCTCATGGATCGCGACGATGCGCAAGCCAGTCACGAGAAACTCACGTGCAATGAGCGCCATTACCACAGCAGCCGTCAATTCGCCCAATTGAACAAGGGCAATCAACGCGCCAGAGATCAAGAGCTTGTCAGCGATCGGATCTGCAAACTGGCCGAATACCGTTGTCTGCTTAAAACTGCGCGCAATATAGCCATCTACGGCA
>JAHITR010000227.1 GCA_018817505.1 Candidatus Bipolaricaulota bacterium
GCGACGCGACTGTCTCGCAGGCTGGGCTCAATCATGGGATGCGGCTTGCCAACTGTGAAGGCGTCGTCGCCAAGATCCCAGACGACGTGCCCAGTCTCTCGTTCGCCGGGATGGATCTTCTTAGCGCTCTTGCCAGCAACGTTGGAGCGAACGTCGAAGCCTGCCTGATGGAGGATGTTCCATGCCTCCTGGCACAGTGTGCCCCCACAGTACAAGCCGACGATGCGCGCTCCTGCTATGGCGGATGCCCCAGTCGTGGTGACTCCTTGGCTCGACAGCCCAACAGACGCTGAAGAATCAGAAAGACCTGCGGTATGGCCAATCTCAATGCCTGCCCGGGTGAGTGCTGCATGTGCTGCATCAGCGAGTGTGGCCGTCGTTTCCAGCCGGTCTGAGAGTTGCTTACTTAGCCCGCCGATAAAATGGACGACCCCCGGTTTGCCCGTGGCAGCGAGCGCCGCCAGGACTTTGTCTGCGACCGGGGCGTCGGGCGATTTGGATACCACGACGATGACGTTGGTGCCTGAATCGCGACCGAGTGCTGCGATGCCGAATCGGGTCATGCGACCGTCCACATCCGCAGAGAGATCGCGACCTCCTGTGCCAATCGCTTGTGAGATGCCGCCTCCCCACTGATGGACGAGAGACGAAATCTCTTGAATCCCTGTGCCTGAGGCGCCGACGATGCCGATGGTTCCCACTCGACAAGCATTGGCAAATCCGAGGGCTGCCCCACGGATGATGGCTGTGCCGCAATCGGGCCCCATCATGAGCAATCCGCGTTCGATGGCGTCGTCCTTCAGTGCGATTTCATCCTCAACACTTACGTTGTCTGAGAACAGCATGACGTGCAGGCCGCGACGCAGTGCATGGCGGGCTTCCCTGGCTGCATAAATGCCAGGAACGGAAATCAAGGCAAGAGTCGCGTTTGGATCAGCTGCCAACGCGTCATCGAGAGAAGTTCTTTCGGCAACGCGTGACGAGGTCGATGCCTCGTCTGTGCCTCCTGCGAGCAAGTGCTTAAGATGCGTGTGAACGGCTGCTGCTCCGTCAGGCGATTCGGCTTCAATGGCGATGATCAAATCTGCGGGTTGCACGGCCCCTTCACGTGTACCCACCTCGAAGCCGGATTTGACGAGGTTTTCGACGTTGATCGGTGTGCCCATGGCCACGACGGCTTGCGTGACGCCAGGGAGCTTCTCTAATTCGGAACTAATGCGCATAAGGAACACGGAGTCGAAGTAGCGGTTGCGTTCAATGATGAATTCTTTCACGACGTCTCTGCCTTCTCTCGAATGCGGGATAGGATGCGCTCATAGTTGAGCGGAAGCGTGTTGAATTCGATCCCCAAAGCGTCGTAGAGCGCGTTCCCGATGGCTGAAGGTACAGAAATCATCGGATGTTCGGCGACGCCACGCGCGCCATAGGGCCCGCCGGGCTGCGGATTCTCCAACAGGATTTGTTGCGTACGGAGTGGAATGTCCTTGGCTGTCGGGATCTTGTAGTCGACAAATCCGGCGTTGAGGAACCGGCCATGTTCATCAAAGACAAAGCCTTCCCAGAGGGCAGATCCCAAGCCTTGAACAACTCCTCCCACGACTTGGCCAATGCAGAGTTTGGGATTGAGCACTTTGCCTGCATCGAGGGCTGTGATGATATTCAGGACCTCGATGGCCCCGGTTTGAGTGTCGACTTCGATTTCTACAGCATGGGCACCGTACGTCCAGTATTGAGCGGGCAGTCCCTGTCCGGTTTCTGGATCGAGATGAGTCAGTCCGGTGGCGATGAATCGTCCGTGCCCAATAATGGGACCGCCAATCGAATTGCCGTTTTCAAATGTGTAGCCCAGAGTCAGTTGGGAATAGGTCAAGGCACGCTCAGGCTGATACTTTGGATAGACCCTCTCGTTCTCACATACCAGATCCTCTGCATCTACATCGAGCGCTCGCGCGGCGACGGCACGAATCTGTCGAAGACAATCGTCTGCCGCCTCGATGACTGCGTTGCCGCCCATGTAGGCGAAGCGGCTGGCCACAGTCTGCCAATCGTAAGGTGAGAAGGCTGTGTCGCATTCCCATGTGATGTGGATTTTCTCCACTGGAATACGCAACTCCTCTGCGGCGATCTGGCGCAGCACCGTGTAGGTTCCTTGGCCATAGTCAACGCCGGATACGAGAATGTCCGCGCCGCCATCTTCATCCATTTTGATCACCACGGCGCACGATGTGTAGGTTGGCATGGCGGGTGCTTTATGTAGCATAGCCAGTCCCTTGCCTCGAACCTTATGGGCCTCAAGCGATGGCTCACTTGGTGTTCCCCATTCGATGGCTTGGGTGACAGACTCCAGACATTGATGTGGATTGCCGTGCCCGGGCGTAAAGTTCTCGCCGGTGATCGTGGTGTCGCCTTCTTTGAGCAGGTTGCGGCGCCGGAATTCAGCAGGATCCATGCCCAGTTTGCGTGCCATCAAGTCCATGGCCCGTTCAATGCCCCATAGAATCTCCAAGTGCCCAAAGCCACGGTACGCCGTGCCAAATATCTTGTTGGTGTAGACCACATATGAGTCGATCCAGCAATGGTCGATGGAGTAGGGGCCAGCTCCAGAATAAGCGGCAGCACGGCCGATATTGACACCGTAGTCGGCATAGGCTCCGGCATCCCACACATACGTTGATTTCAGGGCGACGATCTTGCCTTGGCTCGATGCGCCGATCTCTATCGTCGAATGCAACCCTTGGCGGGAGGGCAGGGTATTGAACTCCTGTTCTCGAGTCGCCGTCACTTTCACCGGGCGGCCGCTTGCTGCGCGAGATAGCACATAGGCCAGCGGCTCCAAGCCCAGTCCTGCCTTGCCCCCGAACCCTCCGCCCACATAGGGAACGTGGACGCGAACGTTGGCATGCGGCAGACCGAAACACACGCTCATTAAGTGTCGTACGGTGTAGGGCGATTGACTCGATGTCCAAATCTCGATGCGATCGCCAGGCAACGCCTGCGCCACGCTTGCGTGGGTCTCCATGGGTACATGCTGGACCGGTGGATTGTAAAACGAGGCCGAAAGGCGTACGTCTGCGTCCGCGAATGCCGAATCGAACGATCCCTTTCGAATCTTCTGATGATGGGCGATGTTGGTGTGCGGTTTGGGAAAAAATACGCCCTTCATGTGATCGTAGGTATGCAGATTGGGATGCACGAGATGTGCCGCTCCCTTCATCGCCTCGCGGGGATCGAGAACTGACGGCTGCTCCTCATATTCCACCTGCACAAGTTGGCATGCGGCCTTGGCAATATCGAGGGTGTCTGCGGCAATGGCAACGACAGCCTCTCCTTGATAGCGAACGACATCGCGAGCCAGGATGCACTTGTCTTGCATGTACAGACCCAGTTGATAGCACAACCCTTTGCCTGTGAGCACGGCGCGCACACCCGCAAGAGATTCGGCTGCGTCCGTATTCACAGAGAGAATACGAGCAGAAGCGTGCGGCGAAAGGACGAGGGCTGTATGCAACATGCCCGGAAGGCACAGATCGTGGGTGAATTGAGCTGAGCCAGTTACCTTGTCGACGGCATCTGCACGTGCTATGGGTTTGCCTACATAGGAGAGTTCGCGCGTCATGGCAGTCTCCCTTCTTGCTCGTCGCTGTGGGCAGGCAACGGTGAGAGGCGTGTAGCTGCCAGTTGAATCGCAGACACAATCGCTTCATATCCCGTACACCGACAAAGGTTCCCGGCAATGGCTTCGATGATCTCGTCGCGCGTGGGATGAGCCGTTCGATTGAACAGCCCACGAGCAGACATGATCATCCCTGGTGTACAGAAACCGCACTGAATCGCGCCTTCATCAATAAAGGCTTGCTGAAGAACGGACAGCTCCCCACCGATGGCTTCACCCTCAATCGTCTCAATGGCGTGGCCATCCGCCTCAACGGCAAGCATGAGGCAGGATACGACAGGATGACCGTCTAGCAGAACCGTGCACGCTCCACATTCCCCGATTCCACAACCTTCTTTCGTGCCCGCGAGCGCGAGCCGATCGCGTAGCAAATCCAGCAATGTGAGGGTCGCGGGGACTGCTGCGCGCTCGATCTGCCCGTTAACCGTGAATTGAATGTCGTGCATCAAGAGCCACCTCCCTCAGACAACAAATCAACAAGGATTCTTCTTACGAGGATGGGCAGGACTGCGTTTCGATACGCGGCTGACGCCCGGACATCGGAAATCGGAGTCACTGAGGAACGAACGATATCGATGACGTGGCCAATAAAGGCGTTTCGATCACGGACATCCAGTGCGATGGGGGGCAACAGAACGGGCGTTGGCGCGCAACTGCCGATGGCAAGACGCACCGTGTTGTCACTGCGAGAATAGGCCGCTGCGACGTTGACGATGGCTAGGTCATGGCCGCGGATGCGTTGTTGCTTCATGAACGCAGTGCGCAGCTCGGATGGGTCAGGCAATCGAATTCCAGTGACGATTTCGTCGGACTTGAGCACGGTCCTCTTCACGCCAGAGAAAAAGTCGCTGATGGGGATTGTGCGAACACCCGCGATGCCAGCGACTTCCAGAACTGCATCGAGAACAAGCAAGACAGGTGCGGAATCTGCAGCTGGAGACGCGTTGCAGATATTGCCAACCAACGTTGCTCGATTGCGCAGCTGATAGGTTCCAATTGAGAGCATGGCGGCAGCAAGCGCTGGGTATGTCGTATGGAAGATCCGATATTCGATGAGTCGATTGAGAGCTACTGCGGCGCCGATCCTCGATCCCGAAGCATTCACACGGAATGTCTTCAAGGCATCTACGTTTTTGCAGTCGACAAGGATATCGGGCGACTTGAGACCATTTCGGATCTCGACGAGAAGGTCCGTTCCGCCAGCGAGGACCGCGCCTTTGCCAGCGGCATCGGCCAGACATCGGCAGCCCTCTTCGATGGATCGAATTCGCTTGTACTCAAAGTTTCCAAGCACGATGAATCCTCTCTGAAAGCGCGATTTCGGGGTCTGAAAAAGCAAAACAGGCTCACAAGCCCCGTTGAGAACCATCTTACGTGACGAGGCCGGATCTGCCAAGTAGCTTGACAGCTTGTCTGAACCATCGCGCCTAAATACGTGTTTGATTTTCACAATACAATGGGCATCGGGATACCATGGAATGAGAAAGAGAGAGGTGAGCGAAATGGCGCGAGCGGACGATCAGGCAGGACGCGCAAGTACAGTTGCCATTGTGCGTTGCGATTCATACGA
>JAHITR010000228.1 GCA_018817505.1 Candidatus Bipolaricaulota bacterium
AGCGAGAAGAATGCCTCGTCTCCTTTGGGACCAAACGTTATCCCAGCAACTCGGTGCTTCGCATCAAACAAGCGAGGACAGAACTCGACAGCCTTGAGCCCCGGGAGGGCTTGACCAAACCAGGCCCCTTGGAGTTCAGGCATCTGTCCTTGCCAAAGCTCAGTGCCCTTCATATTCGTCATGACGATTCCTCCTCGATCCGTTCCAGTTTGAAGACGACGGGCGTCAATCCATCATTGCAGCAGGTGATCATGGTGCCGGGTTTGTTGATCCAGCCTGCGTTGCCTTTGCACATGACGACGCTCAGATCTCCCCAGATGGATGCAAATGCACGTGAGCAAAAGCCTTCTGGCGGAGTCCCTTTGTAGTCAAACACTTGCCCGTCGGTGAACTTCCCGCACGGACCCCACGATGGATGCAGATGGTCGGGGACATACTCGTCTACCAGGTCTTGAAATGAATGTCGCTTCACAACTGTGATTCGATACTTGGACATACCTACTCCTTTCTATCCATCGACGCTTGTCTAGTAGTGCCTTTGCCCTCCAACCCGCCGTTCTGAGCAGAGCAACGTTTCATCCATTGTCTCGAAGTCGGCGGCTGCCTCCGTCGGGCATGCCCTAAAAAACTTGCTTCAGGCTTCAACGTCGCCGACCTCTACGTGCTCCACACAGAACACAACGGGTTTCATACCGTCCGTACAGCAGGTGATCGCGGCGTTGGGTTGGTTCACCCATGGAAATCCCCCGCCAAAGGCCACGGTGCGGATTTCCCGATGGATGTCCGCCCACGCCCACGGACAGAACGCGTCGGGCATCTTGATACCCTCAAGAACAAACTCTTGGCCGTCTTCGAAGCACGCGCAAGGACCATTGCCTCGTCCTTTGAGGAATTCCTCAGATCCGAACTCCTCAGTGATGTCTTTGTTGAACGTCCGCTCGACAACTGTGATTTTGATCTTTTTCATCGTGCCTCCTTAGCAGACTTCGTCGAGCCGCTCAATTTTGAAAACAACGGGATTGAATCCGTCGCAGCAACTGCTGATCATGACGCCGGGCTGTCCGATATATCCTTTTCCATCTGGATTCCCGCCGCACTGAATCATCACAACATCGGCATGAATATCCGCCCACGCCCAATGGCAAAAATCAGCGGGGGCCTGAGATCCCACATCCCATGTCTGCCCATCTTTAAGAAACATGCAGGGCTGGGTCTTGGGGTTATCTGGATCAAACCCCTTCATGTAAAGCTCTCTCGTTTTCATGTTGGCCATCTTCTTGATGACCGTGATTCGTGCTTTCTTTCTCTCCATGGACTATCTCCTTTCATGGATCGGTTGTTCGGTGAAGAAAATCAGCATCGTCACCCGTCAAGCGAAAGGGAGGCCCACGTACGTGATGATTGTTTGATTCCCCAGGTTGTTGGGGATTGAATGCAATAGAAGACAACGAAGAATTCGTCGCCATCAGATACTGCCTGCCCAAAGGGGAAGGATCAGCATGGATTGAGCTCAGTGAAGAGTGTTATTGGGAGCGCTCTGGAAGCTCTACGAAGTGAAGGTCTTCATAGTGCTTTCCAGCCAGGCTCCACCACTTGTCCTGGAAAACATGCGTAGAGTTTACTGAGCTGGCAAGGAGATATCCAAAAGAAAACTGCTAAACCGGGCGCCCTACAAAACACAAATCGACTGACAATGTACCTGCGAACGCGAACTCACCAGTCCGCAGACAGTCGAGTTCGTTGGAGAATCTCGAAACCGTTCGGGATTCTCTGGAAGGAACAGCCAAGCTCGTTTGAGATTCCTCGATAGCGCAGGAATCTTTAGCGGGAAAACCTGTGGGAGAAAGCCAAAAGTGGCCGCCGTTCTGGCGACCACTGAACACAACATACGTTTTGTCGTGGGGTGATGTCAAGGGCAACTGGTGCGGAGCACCAGTTCCTTGGAGTTTCCTGCTTGCATGAGCAAACTCAAAGGAACTCAGCGCGCATGGCTGAGTTCCCAGTTGCTTGGACCTTACTGCCAGGCAATCGCCTAGAAACCCCAGATGCGGACGCTTGTGTCGCCACTGCCGGATGCATAGAAGCCACTACCTGTGGCAAGCATGGTTCCATCCGGCGACCAAGCTACAGACCACACAGGAGCATCATGCCCCCTCAGCACCGCCAGTCTCGAACCCGTGATGGCATCCCAAAGAGTGAGTGCCTTGTCACTTCCCGTGGTAGCAAGAATGTTCCCGGCGGGTGAATAGGCGACGCCGCGGGTCCACGAGCCGTAG
>JAHITR010000229.1 GCA_018817505.1 Candidatus Bipolaricaulota bacterium
CCGTGGCAGACGATTCAGCATGCCATCCAGCAGGCGCTTCCCAGCGATACCATTCTCGTTGCGGGAGGCATCTACAACGAGCACATTCAATCTGTCCGCAATGGCCAAGAAGGCGCGCCCATTGTCCTCGCGAACCTCAATCAGGATACCGTTGTCATCGACGGAACCCTTGTCGATTGGAGCACAGGCATCTCGTTGAGCCACGACTTCATTCAGCTTGAGGGAATTGAAGTTCGAAATTGGTCGAGCACAGGGATATGGCTGGACGGAGCCGGACATGTCACGCTACGTGACTGCGTCGTCTATGACTGCGTCTTCGGTATCGGCGCTGGAAACGGAGCCCATGACTTTCTGTTGGAGCGCGTCGAGATCCATGATTTTGATCTGTACGGATTCGACGCATCTCCCAGCGGCGGCGGCGATTGCTACAACGGAACGTTCGTCGACTGTATCGCGCATTCCTCGCGCGACAAGGAGCAAAACGTCGATGGATTTGCCTTGGGGCATGGAGGACAACGGGGCTTTCGTTTCCTGCGATGTGAGACCTATGGCGTGTTTGATGGCTTCGATATCAGTGCCCAAGGCACCGTCCTTGAGGATTGCACATCACATGAGAATGCAAACGCGGGATTCAAAATTTGGGCTGATGACGTGTCTCTGGTCAATTGCCTCGCCTTTGCCAATGGCATCTGCCATGTGGAGTTGGATTGGGATGGCGAGCCAGGCACGACGACATTGCGTCATTGCACGTTCGTAGACGCATCCGTTTATTCCATTTGGATTGAGAATTCCGAGGATCGCCTGGACATGGTCAATTGCATCGTGGCCGGCGGCGATAATATCGGCCTGGCGTTCGAGCAACTTAGTTCTTCCAACTACTCCGGCGACTTCAATCTCTTTCACAATGACAACGCCGAACGGGCCATCAGCGTCGGCTACGTGGACGAATTCTCACTGAGCGACCTGAGGTCTGGCTCTTGGAGCCACTACAGCGGGCAGGATGCCCACTCGGTGTTTGTGGCCGATATGTCCACCATTTTTCGCGCACCCGATGCGTTCGATTATCGATTGGCAGCTGGCAGCCCCGCCATCGATGCAGGCCTGGATCGTCTGGCACCAGAGACGGATATCCGCGGTGCATCCCGGCATTTGGGGGCGGCTACGGATATCGGGGCGTTTGAATTCGGCGACTAGGCAAGATCCCGTGACCTAATATTCGTCTCGCGACACTCCGCGGACACCCTGTGAAGCATGGGGAAGCAGAGCACTGGGCAGGGCGGAATGGATTAGGATGTGAGCTTCATCTACTGAACGAAATCGCAGGGACCTCGTGATGAAGTCCCTGCGTTTTCGTGTCAGTTTATCGGTGAGTCTGAATCTACTCGCTAGTGGTGATCAACAAGGAGTAGTCAAACACGTCATCACCAAAATAGCTTTCAATCACGATGTAATACGTACCCGCAGGCAACGTCTGCTCTACACGGCTCCAAGAACCATTGGCATCGTCATTGGATGCGATCTGCCATAAGTCCGCATCATAAACAGCCAGGGTTGTGTCATTGGACGTTGCCGTGCCACTTGGAGGCCCCGTTTCAATCGTCAGTGACGCTGGTTCAGTCAACACAAACTCGAATGAATCCACGTCGCCTGCAGTGCCAATGGCCGCTTCAATCAGCAACGCCTCTCCATGGTCCCATTCAATGAGTTCAGCGGTCGCGTCTGTGTCATTGGGCTCCGTTTCGGTCATGGTTCGTACGGACGTTGCCGAAGCACGCAGACGATAGGGAAGCGGAGGTGCTTGGTATTCGTCAATTTTCACCGTGATGACGTAGTTGCCCGCTTGAAGAGACAGGGAAATGCGACTCCATCCGGTGTCTCCACTATCATCACCCTCAGCGAGCATCGTTCCATCTGTGGTATAGAGAGCCAGCAACGTATCGTAGTCGCCGGCAGCATCTTGTGCCTCTGTGGCAATCTGAACGAGAGCCGCAGCATCGACAGTGAATGTGAAGAAATCGATGGGATCATCGGTATCGAGAATCCCCTCGATCACCCAAGCTGTGTTCTCTTCGTTGGTTGGAATCAGAGAAGCAGCTTGAGATGAGGTGTTGTTCGGCTCTTCGTCCGCGACAAGCACAACGGGCACGATCGAAAGGCTGTAGTTGTCGATACCTTCGAGAGGGAACGTGGTTTCCTCAACGCGCAATGCAAATCGGTCGCCCGACTGCGGACGAACGAGCAATTGGCTCCAATAACTGTCACCTGAATCATCATCGAGGGCGACGGGAAGATACCGTCCCTCGATTTCGTCGAACTGATACAAGACAAGGATGGTGTCGCCGGACGCCGAGCCGTTCGTGTAAATCAGGAACGCATTGGCCCCGTTGGGCAAGCCTGTCGAAGATACGTGGAAGCGGTAGAAGTCGGCATCCCCAGCAGGCAGCATCGACGCAAACAGTTGAGTCAATCCAGCAATCTCTCCAAGATCGTTGGATTCCGTCAATCCATCATTGGATTCGACCTCGACTCCATTGAGAATGCGCAGTGAGTAACTCTGTGCGGCACTCTGAACACTGTCGATGCGAATGCGATAAACACCCGAGTCAAGCACCGTCTCAAGATACCCGCTCTCTGTCGTGGCAATGTATGTTTCGTCATCGCTGAACAACAGGGCACGGATGCTAGAGGAACCTCCCTCACCCTCAGCAAGGATGAATATCGGCGATGACTCGCCGACCATTTCAAATGTGTACCAATCAAGCGCGCCTGGATGAATTAGGTCTCCGGTCACTGTGAATGTCGTAAAAGGTTCGGAAAACGTCCCCAGAAACTCAGGCTCGGATTGTGCAGCGAGCGGAAAGGCAAACGCGAATGCGAACACGATCATCAGGCGCACAATTAACCGGCGGGCTTTCATCATAACGGCCTCCCCTTGATGTCCAAGCAGCTACGCCTTCCTACAGGTTAAACCCACACGTGGCTCCCAATGCAGGCAGAATCGGAAGCAGGGCCATCCCGAAAAACTCTGTCCAACCTTCGGGTATTCCAATAAGATACAGTACTGGCTCAACAAAGGCGCTGACAAGGCCTCCCAGCAATCCGCCGACAAAGCTGTTGCGAATATTCCCGTCGATGCCCCAAATCTTCCCAGCCGCTAGGATGCCGGCAGCCGCTCCGAGACCGTCGAAGACGGTCAGACTCCCAATGACTACTGCCGTCTTCCCGAAACTCGATTCCATTTGTGGCGCATACTCGGATATCGCGGTCACTGCAACGACCGCGCCCGCCAGTCCCCCCAAAGTTCCCAACCCGAATTGTCCGAGTTGCTGCCCAGTCGACGGGGCAGCCATCACCGTGCACCCCATGAACAAAACAGCGAATAGCACAATCGAAAACAATTTCATCAGATTCGCCCTCCTTCGATTGTGAAGTACCGGTTCATGTCCTTCAAATCTGAATTCGGCTCCCCACGGACACATCCACAAAGCCGTCGCCCAAGGCTTCATGAAGGGCAACCAATGCCTTGTCCCCCGTGCAATGACACGCCCCAACACGTTGAACACCTAGATCTACCAACTGCGTCACGACACGTTCAATGTCATCTGGCTTGTGATCGAACAGGTGAAGGCCCCCAATGACGAGGGACATCGAAGCACCTGCAAGCTCTGTTGCTTGTTGAACGAGTCTTCCGATACCCATGTGCGCACATCCCGTCAACAAAACCGGCCCATCGACGCCGTCGACAAGAAGGGCTTGCTCTGGAATGTCACGTCCCATCTGCCCAATGGATCGAACACCCGGGATAATATTCGTGGGAGACTTCACGTCATGCAGGCTAATTCCAGATTTTCGGACACGTTCGAAACGTCGTGCAAACGATTGCGGAACGTAGAGATGCAATCCTTGGTGAAGGACAGAAGAAATCGCCCCGATATGATCGCAATGGTCGTGTGACAGAGCCAACGCGGCGACCGACTCGAGATTGATGCCCAAATGCCGGGCATTGTGTTCCAACACCATCTTGTCTGCACCTGTGTCCAGTAGGGTTGTCGCACCGTCTGTTCGGATCAGGGCAGAGAATCCCCAGCCCGGGCGAAGCTCGCCAGAGGCCCGATTGTCGTAAAGAATCGTGATTTCAGTCATTGCGCACTTCCAACAATTCTAATCAAGTCCGTTGAACAACAGCCATCCAATCGACCACTCGATGCCTGCTTCGGCTCGAATACCCGCATCTCCCGCTCCAATCAAACCATAGGCAGTAAAAGGATCAGCACGAAATTCCAGTCGAACGTCGAAGCCGAATCCGAATGTGGGGAATACGAACACCTGCGCCCTAGCTCCGGCTCGCAGCGCGGCCCGGCTGTCGACAAATAGCGGCAGGATCGATCTCGCATCCAGCTGCACCATCCAGTTTGTCAGGAAGGCGCCGTTTGGAAAGGTCCATTCGGCATCCAGATACGACGCAACGGTCAAATCCAGAGTGCTCTCCCACAATGTGGCCAGGGTCCAGTCCGCTCGAATATCCAAAGAGCCTCCGAGCCTATGAAACCAATCAGCCACGGGCATCCATTGAGGGCCCCATCCAAGAGTGCCGTCAAGCGTCAGCCATGGCGTGGTGGAAATGACCCATAGCGGAGGGTGCAGCTCCAACCACCCGCCTGTCGATGTCAGCGACCAGGGCGATAGCGAAAGGTCAACAGCCACCGAGGCCGTCCACCAGTCAAAGCTTATCCCTGTTTCCAGTGACTGGGTCATGGCGAAGGTGGGCAACACAACAAAGTCAGTTTGGCTATCTGTAAAAAACGGATTCACACGAAACGACACACCCAAGTCAGCACTGACCAGAGATCCTGGCACGAGAGCGTCAGCACCGATCGTGATCACAAAATCATCCTGTGCCTCGATGGCTATCTCGCGAGGGCCATCACCAAACGGCCATCCCGACTGGGTATTGGGTCCTGGCACATTCTGCAATGCCATCGCACTCCCCAGCGGCACCAGCAGCAAAACAGAGACAGCAACTGTAATCTGGATCTTCTTCATCAGTTCCCCCTCGACGTTTCCAACTTACTTCCTGGACGCTGAGACCAAAGCTTCACTAGTTCTAGCTCCTTCTTGCCATCAAGATCAAATCCGTTTAGCCTAGCTTGTCAAAAGGAGCGTGGGATGAAGAAGCTGCGAATTGCGGGATGGGTGGGATTGGTGCTGGTCACGACCGTTGCGGGAATGGCTGTTCAAGCTCAGGATGGTTTCAGTTTGAATGCAGCATTTGGCGTACGAGCCATTCGATTGTTTGCTGAGAAGTCCATCACAGCCTTGATTGAATCCATGCACGTCATGACAGCGACGGCAAACCTGAAGTCAGGCGATTGGGAGCAGATGAAGGACCTGGTGGCCCAATTTGAGCAATCTGAGCTCTCCTACAACGCTTGGTTCCTCAAACCCGACGGCAGCTATTACAAAGTGGGAACAGGGTTGGCGACCTCCAGTCTGTCTGATCGTGACTACTTCACGAGAGTGATGGCAGGTGAAACCACGCTGGGAGATCTCGTGGTCAGCCGATCTACTGGCCGCAAATCCATGGTGTTGACAGCCCCCATCTACAATGGCTCTTCTGTGATCGGTGCTCTCGGCGTGACCCTTTATCTGGATGACTTCAGCGCTTTGCTTGTCGACCGGTTCAGGTTGCCTGGAGAACTGGGCTTCTATGCCTACCGAAGCACAGATCCCGTCATCAGTATTCACGAGAACCCGGAGCTGCTTCTTGAGTCCGTGTCCTCTGCTGGCATCGAGCTTGCCGCTGGAGGCATCGACATATCCAGCTTCCTTGGCTGGACGTTCTTGCTGGGAACAATCAAGTAGCACCGTCCACGCTCGGGAAGCGAGCAGATCGGAGCCATGGGGCAATCGGTGTGGAGTTCGGCATTCGTTCATCACGGGTTCACACACTATTCACGATTGACATGTAATCTCTAGATCTCATGAAGAAAAGACAAACCAGACTGTTGTTTCTCGCATCAACCGCAATCCTGTTGGCTGGATGTGCATCCAATCTCCAGCCAATGGCCATTATCGCTGTCGATCATTTGCAGGGCTACCCGCCACTTGAAATCGCGTTTGATGGCTCAGGATCCCAGGGTGTTGATTCCTCGCTCGTGTCCTTTCACTGGGATTTTGACGACGGCACCACGGCACAAACCTCGACCGTGACTCATGTTTTCGAGAACAAGGGCACGTTTGACGTGATCCTCACGGTCACTGATGCCCGAGGGTCTATTGGATCAACCGCCAAGACCATCCACGTATTGAATCGGGTTCCACATGCCGACTTCCGCATTACGCCATTCGGAGCGCCGCGCGACTATCCGGTGCAATTCGACGCCTCAGAATCAGACGATCCTGATGGCGAGATTGTCAGCTATCTTTGGGATTTCGGTGATGGAGCCAGCGCAGAGGGAATGAACGTCGAGCACATCTTTCCGCAACAACAAACGGAGTATCTGGTTACCTTGACAATTACTGATGATGACGGCGCCTCAAACAGCGCGATACGCAGGGTTGTTGTGCTGGGTTGTGATACCTGTGGCTGAGAACTCGATGGCATCGAGTTCTTTCGAGTTTGGCAAAGCCAAACTCTGGTTGGACAAACTGGGAACTCGATGGCATCGAGTTCTTTC
>JAHITR010000230.1 GCA_018817505.1 Candidatus Bipolaricaulota bacterium
AAACGCAGAAGGCGCGAGCCTCTTAGTCATTGGCATCTTCCTCTCGATTTCCTAGCCCCATCCAGATCAAATCAGCCAATTCCTTGGGAGCAGAGGCAAAGATGTCGTCCTCATCACCCAGCGACGCAAACACCCAGCACGCCGTCATCGTTTGCACAAGATCATACAAAGCTTGAGCCACGACCTTTGGATGACACGCTCGTACCCACCCTTCAGCAATCCCTTCGCGGATGAATTCCGCGATTTGATCGATAATGGTCTTCTGTAACGCGAGAATGCGGTCTCTCAGTCGGCTTCCTCGATGAAATCGTTCAAACAAAATGAGTTCGGCAAGCTCTTGTTGCCCGCGGATTTGCTCGAAGTGCGACTCCAGCAGATGTTGAATCTGATCCCGCACGGGCAAGCTGGTATGCCCAAGTTGTTTGAGGAAGTCCATGCGGAATCGGAAGCTCCCCTCAAACACAGATAGCAACAGGTCATCCTTGTTCTTGAAGTAATTGTAAATCGTGCCTACAGCCACGCCGGCTTCTTGCGCAATGGACGTCATCCGCGCTCGATGAAATCCCTCGCGCGAGAAGACACGCACAGCTGCTTGGCTGATCTTCGTTTGGTTATCCATGCTCCCTCACGATGCGAGTGCGAACAAAAAATGAATGAACGTTCATTCATTTTATCCGCCATCGCATCCCGAGTACAAGAGGCCCTCAAAAGGGATGGATTAGGCGACCTCGTCGCACTGAACAGGTCACGCCCGCAATGGGGGCAGCACTTGAGAATGACCTAGCCGAACTCGAGGTTCTTGCGGCGGACCTGGTGGCCGCACTCCTGACAAATATCGAACACGGGAACAACCTTCACATTGTTCCCTGTGTATCGCGTCGTGCCCGTACGCAGCGCATAGGATGATGCTCCACGCCCGCGCACAGTCCTCTCATAGGCTTGGTCATGCCTTTCCTCTCGACGCATCTTGGCAGAGCACTTGGGGCACCGCGTTATAAAGTTGCCAGAGACAGTCGAAATCGCACTGATGACAGTCCAGAAGCCGCTCATACGTCTCCTTATATCGTCAGAATGGCCGTCCTTCCATTTCACCCGAAGATCCTCAGCGTGCTAGGGCTCGTCGTGTGGCTCTCCTTCTCTGCGGAGCCCAAGCGGCGGGCCAAGGATCTCTGTCAGGAGAATGGCCACTTGGGGATTGTTGAGCAATAGTTTTTTTAGATTCATTTGCTGATCTGTCACAGGAATCACGCCCCCTGGAGAGGTTGTGTACCGCCAGGAGAGTCCTTGCCAGCAATGCTATCGCGCATCTTCGTATCGGCCTGGACGTTCTTCATTTTGTAGTAATCCATGATCCCCAGGTGCCCCAATCGGAAGGCCTCGGCCATGGCACGCGGAATCTCGGCTTCAGCCTCAACGACGGCGGCGCGGCGCTCCTGTACTAGCGCCGTCATCTCCTGCTCGCGAGCAACGGCCATGGCCCGACGTTCCTCAGCTTTTGCCCGCGCCACCTTCAGATCCGCTTCTGCCTGGTCGGTTTGCAGCTGGGCTCCGATGTTCTTTCCGACGTCAACATCGGCAATGTCAATGGACAGGATCTCGAATGCCGTTCCCGCATCGAGGCCCTTGGAGAGCACGAGCTTGGAGATCTTGTCTGGATTCTCTAGCACTTCCTTGTGAGAGGACGCAGACCCGATCGCTGAAACAATTCCTTCGCCAACACGCGCAATGATGGTTTCTTCTGTCGCGCCACCGACCAATCGGTCAATGTTGGCACGAACCGTGACCTTGGCAATCGCAAACAGCTGAATGCCGTTCGAAGCAACAGCTCCAACCCTTGGCGTCTCAATCACTCGAGGGTTGACCGACATCGTTACCGCGTCAAGAACATCTCGTCCCGCAAGGTCGATCGCTGCAGCTCGTTGAAAATCAAGCGGAATATCCGCTTTGTCGGCTGAAATCAGCGCGCGGGCCACGCGATCTACGTTGCCTCCAGCAAGGCAATGGGCCTCCAGCGCGGAAACCGAGAGCTTGATGCCTGCCTTCCACGCCGCGACCATTGGAAAAATGACCTTGTGCGGATTGACTTTTCGTAGTCTCATGCCGATGAACGTCATCGGTCCCACTGGCACGCCTGCAGCAAGAGCAGAGATCCACAGACCAATGGGAACGAAATACGAGAATAGCCAGATGACGAACAGCACGGCGACAGCAACAATGATATATGGGACATAGGGCATGGCGATCACTCCTTAGTCAGCTTTTTGCGTACGACCTTGCGGTATCCTTCATCCTTGATCACGACGATCGGCGTATCCTTGGGCAGAAACCCCTCTTCACTAACCACATCGATCCGCTCGTCACCAAAGCGCCCGACTCCAACTGGACGAAGATTGGTAGCGGCCATGCCGCTCCTGCCAATCCAGAACTCATGCGTCGGCTCGTCGCGATTCCTGCTAAACACGCCACCGGTGATCGCTGTTGAGAGAATCATCCCTCCCAATCGCAGTCGGGTCTTCGGAAGCTTGGTAAGCAGCAAAACAACGGCGACAACACTCGCAAGAAGTCCTGCTGCAACGATCACGATGGCTTGCCCTGCCTGCGTGCTTGAGGAAAGAGGGCCAAGCATCGCTGTGTAGAACCCGAGGCCAATGAGAACCAGGCCGATCAATCCTGAGAGACCAAAATCGACGGCCGTAAATGCAAAGATCTCAAGCAAGATGGCGATCAACCCAGCTAACAAGAAGCCTATCGACTCCCATCCAGCCAATCCAACGAGAACATGAGACCAAAAGAACGCCCCTAGACAGGCAATTCCAATCAATCCGAAGATCCCGAAGCCAGGAATCATCATCTCAATGATCAGCCCGATGAGGCCAACTGCGATCAGCAATCCGGCAACCAGAGGAAGGGTCAGCTTCTCGACCACGCCGTCGACCCACTGGGGACTGTATTCAACAAGCACGGCTGTCTCCCTGCCTACAAGAACAAGGAGTTCGTCCATTGAATTCGCAGAACCATCAGAATACCCCAGCGCCGCGGCTTCCGCGGACGTCAGCGTGAGGAGCTTGCCTTGCTCAATCATCCCGGGAATGACGACATCCCGATCGACCATCGCTTCAGCCACCTCTGGGACACGGCCATGGATCTCGGCCGTTGCACGAAAGATCTTCCGCACAGCAGATATGGTCTTTTCGGGGGCCTCCTGCAACGTGTCCCTGCTCACGACAACGGGTGCCGCTGCGCCAAGAACGCCTCCCGGAGCAAAGATGATTTGATCGCACGCGATCGCTAGGAGTGCGCCGGCAGACAGAGCTTGCCGATTGATGTAGGCGATCGTCGGGACCTCCGCATCAAGGAGAAGATCCTTCGCAGTTACCCCCGAGTTGAGTACGCCTCCTGGCGTCGACAGAACGAGAACGACAAGCGCCGCGTTGGCCTCTTCGGCGTGATTGAGGCCATTGCGCAAATAGGTCACGGTTCCTGCTCCCATCTCATCATCAATACGCAGAATCCAAATCTCATTGGCCGCCGCGGCAGAAAAGGTAATCGCCATCAGCAAAGACACAACAGTCAACATCCGGGTCGTGTTCATTGGGTTGAGTATAGGTTGAGATGGGCAGGACTGTCAAAGACTCTCCTCTATTGGGAGGGGATTGGATGTATTTTCATCCGGAGGTTGAGGTCCCCTCGGATCCCTTGAGAACGATCGCTGCCCTCGTGTCCGAGATTTCAAATGGGGGCATACGATCAAGGGGCCTTGGTGCCGAAGAGGGCTTGGCTTAGTCGTTCCATCGTCCTATGCTGTGGCATGATGAAGAAGCGCCATCGACAAAGAACGGTTGGAGTCTCCAACTTGGCATGGGCCGCAATGGCGGTGATCATTGGAATGGTCGTTGCCACTGGCTTGATCGCCGGAGCTGCCGGCGTCATCCACTTTCCCGACCCAGGGCTTGAAGCTGCCGTTCGCGAGGCGCTCAACAAGCCGGCTGGTGAAATCACCGATCAGGAATTGCTTGGGATCACGACTCTGGATGCCCGGTACCACAAAATCGCCAATATCGAGGGTATTGAGTATCTCGTCAATCTCACCGAGCTCGACTTGTATGGCAACCAAATCGTCGATATCTCGCCGTTGTCGGGTCTTTCGAAGCTGACGACTCTCATCTTGACGAGGAACGAGGTTGCCGATATCAGCCCACTATCCACGCTAACCAGCCTGGCCGAGATCCAATTGCGCAACAACCAGATCTGTGACATTGAGCCGCTGGTGAACAACCCCGATTTCGCCCGTGACGTCGCCATCGCTCTGTCTTTCAATCCATTACCCCTTCAACTTGGCTCTCCAGTTATGCGGAATATCGAGGCTCTACAGGGTCGAGGCGCGCGCATTGTTTTTGCTCCCATCGTCGTCTTTCCTGACGCGGGAGTTGAGGCGGCCATTCGCGAGGCCATCGGGAAACCCACTGAAGATATTCTGGATGCGGACGTGGTCGCTGTGACCGCCCTCTCTGCTCGGTATCGGGGCATTTCCAACCTTGAGGGGCTTGAGTATTGCGTCAATCTCACAGAGCTAGATCTGTCTGGCAATGACATCGTGGAGATCGACGCATTGGCTGGGTTGACCAAGCTCGCCAAGCTCGCCTTGGAGAACAATGACATCATCTCGCTCGGCCCTCTGTCAGACCTTTCCAATCTGACGCAGCTGTCTCTGAACGACAATCAGATTGCCGATCTTGGCCCACTCTCTGGATTGAGTCGGCTCACGACTCTCTATTTGTGGAATAACGAGATTGTTGATCTCGCCCCCCTGTCCGAGTTGAGGAATCTCACTGGACTGTATCTGTACTTCAACCGCATTGTCGATATCACACCGCTCGCGAATCTCCAGCATCTCACTGGGCTTGGCTTGAGCTGGAACCAGATCATCGACCTTGCCGCGTTGTCAGGGCTAACCTCGCTCTCTCGGCTTTACTTGGATCACAACCAAATTGTAGATATCTCGCCTCTGGTCTCCAATGCAGGGCTGGATCAAGACGACATCGTTCACTTGCAGGAGAACCCCCTACCATTGGAGCCTGGATCCCCGGCTCTGCATGACATGCAGGTTTTGCGGGATCGCGGCGTCGCCGTGGACGACTCTGCTGAGGAGTGAAGCTGTGAGAAGACGAAAACCGCCCTCGTCTAGGGCGGCTTCATCGTGGTGGAGGTGATCGGATTCGAACCGACAGCCTCCCGCGTGCAAGGCGGGCGCTCTCCCGGTTAGAGCTACACCCCCATAATGTTCAAGACGTTCATTATAGTCGCCCGTTGAGAACGTTCAACCTCGCAAGTACTGTAGCCACCTAGTTTGAGCGAGCGCAGAGACCTCGCTACTATCCACAGGATGATGACCAAAGACCAGCAACGAGAGGACAAGCTTAAGGCTCTGCCCGTATCGCCTGGTGTCTACTTGATGAGAGATGCCCTTGGCGACGTCATCTACGTGGGCAAGGCTGCTGTTCTACGATCGCGCGTTCGTTCGTATTTCCAATCCCCGGATGGTTTGCATCAGCGAACCCGGGCGCTGGTGTCTGAGATCGCTGACTTTGAGGTCATTCAGACCGCGACAGAGAGCGAGGCCTTTCTGCTTGAGGACAGCCTCATCAAACGCTACCAACCCCGATTCAACGTGCGCTTGCGTGACGACAAACGCTATCCCTACCTCAAGATGACAAACGAAGCCTTTCCTCGCGTTCGCATCGTTAGGCGCAGGTATCCTGATGGGGCACGTTATTACGGCCCCTACACGAATGCCAAGGCCATGCGCGCCACCCTGAAGCTCGCGCAGAAGCTGTTCCCCATTCGCACATGCTCTCTAGATTTGCCGCTGAAATCGCCGCGAAGACCGTGTCTGAATTTTCACATTGGGCGCTGCTCTGGTCCCTGTGCCGAGCTGATTTCAACGAGCGCGTATGGACAGCTCGTCGATCAAGCTGGCCTATTGTTCGAAGGGCGAATCTCTGGACTCATCGCACGACTTCGTAAATCCATGAATCATGCGGCTGCATCCGAGGAATTTGAGCGCGCCGCCCACTTACGAGACCAACTCAACTCGCTACAAAGAAGCCTGGAACGTCAATCCGTGGTCCTCAACGATCACCTCGATCGCGATGTCCTCGGATTCGCTGCTGAAAAGGATCGCGTATGCGCACTGACATTTGTTGTCCGTGGTGGCCGCATTGCAGGGCAGCAGACGATCTTCCTGTCAGCCCCAGATGACGTCGACCCTTCCGAGATTCTGGAAGCGTTCATCACTCAATACTATGCCACTGCTTCATCGATTCCCCGGGAGCTGTTGTTGCCATCAGACATTGAACATGCCGATTTGTTTAGGGATTGGCTATCCGGGCTTCGCGGTCGTAGCGTGGACATCAAGGTGCCTGCCCGTGGAGAGAAGCGCGCTCTGGTTGTCATGGCATCCGAGAATGCTCGATATGCACTGCTTCAGGATCTGAAGCAAACGACGCTGAAAAAAGAGTCGTCGTCGGCCCTGATTGAGTTGGTCGATGGTCTCTCGCTCGGTGGATATCCCCAGAGAATTGAGGCCTTCGATATCTCCAACACGCAGGGGGAAGAGGCCACTGGATCGATGGTCGTCTTTGAGAATGGGAGCCCCCGCCGCGATGCGTATCGCCATTTCAAGGTCCATCTTGCAGGCAAACCCGATGACTATGCCATGATGAAAGAGGTCGTGCGTCGTCGCTTTCGCCGTGGGTTAGCGGAGTTATCCAACCCCACACTGGCCCGCGGAAAATTTTCCGAGTTGCCTGACTTGCTGCTGATCGATGGGGGCAAGGGACAGCTGAAGGTAGCCGTTGATGTGCTCAGGGAACTCAACATCGAGGGAATCGACGTGATCGGGTTGGCCAAGCGCCACGAAGAGGTGTTCAAACCAGGACAGTCCCAATCCATACAGCTTCCGATGGAATCCGATGCCTTGCTCCTCTTGCGGAGAATCCGCGATGAGGCCCATCGATTTGCCATTTCATATCATCGCAGACTGAGATCCCAGCGGAGTCTTTCGTCCGTGCTGGACGACATTCCTGGCATTGGACCCAAGCGAAAGTCCTCGCTCATGAAGGCATTCGGGTCTGTGGATCGATTGACTCACGCAACGGCCGAAGAGATCTCGCTCGGTGCAGGTGTTTCAGAGGCATTGGCAGAAAAAATTGTGTCTCATTTGCAGGAGGAATCGCAAGATACCTCATAGGCACACGGCCCTAGGGGCACGTTTCTTCACGCCGTTTTTTTCGTCACGGGCTCGACCCATGGACAGACATATTGTCCTCTCGGTTGTCATCTGGTAGCCGTTTTGTCCGTGACCTATACTCCGCCGTGGACAAGGAGGTCCTCTCACTCATGCAAACGATCGATCTGTTGAGGAAACTCTCAAATGCCTTCGGCGTTTCCGGGTTTGAAGAACAGGTGCGAGAGATGATTCATTCCCTCGTGGCCCCTGCGGTTGATGAGGTCAAGACGGATGCGCTGGGCAATGTGTTTGCCATTCGTAAATCTGCAAATCCGGATGCCAAGACACTGATGTTGGATGCCCACACAGACGAAATTGGCTTCATTGTGAAATGGATCGAAAGCGACGGCTTCCTTCGCTTTACGCCGCTCGGAGGATGGGATCCCCGCATCATTCCCGGCCATCGCGTGGTGATCCAAACCCGTTCCGGCAGGATGCAAACCGGCGTCATTGGAACGGCACCTCCACACATTCTGTCCGCCGAGGAACGCAAGTCCCCGATTCCGATTGAGAAGATGTTCATCGATATCGGCGCCTCTTCTTTGCAGGATGCGCTAGATATGGGCGTTCAGATTGGAGACCCGCTGACCGTTCATTACCCATTCGAGGAAATGAAGGACGGCGTTGTCACTGGCAAGGCATTCGATGATCGCGCAGGGTGCGCTGTCTTAATTGAAACTGCCGAGCGAACCGCTGGCCAGGATCTGGGTGTCCACGTTGTGTTCGCTTTTGTCATTGGAGAAGAGGTTGGGTTGCGTGGGGCGCGCACGGCAGCCTTCCAGATCAAGCCTGATTTGGCGATCGCTGTCGAGGGAACCATTGGTGCGGACATGCCTGGCGTCCCTGAGAACTCACAGCCTGTTCGATTAGGCCGCGGACCGGCCTTGTCCGTAGCCGACAACTCGATCATCGTGAGTCGTAAAGTCCTCCACGCCATGGAGGCGATCGCCGATGCCGCGGGCATCCCGTATCAATACAAGCTTCCAACCTACGGCGGGACAGATGCAGGAGCCATTCACATTACGCGCGGCGGATGTTTGGCAGGTGTTGTGTCCGTTCCCTGCCGCTACATTCACTCCCCCATCTCGACCCTACGCCTGGCTGATTTTGAGCTGACGAGTCGATATGTCACCGAATTGGTGAAACGGCTTCCAGCCGCCGTTCTATAGAGAGTGAAGAGAAGGTCCACAAAAACCGCGGCATCGACGAACCGACTCGTCGATGCCGCGGCACCATTTTCTCATCGGGCTGGCATCAGGCGAGAATCTGGATCTTCTTCGAGGCGATTTCCGCTCTGACCACATCGGCCAATCGGCGAATGCCCTTGTCAATATCCTCGGGCGAACTTGAGGAGAATGCCAATCTCATCGTGTTATGCCCGGATCCGTCTACAAAGGCCGAGGATCCAGGGACATAGGCCACTTTCCGCTCGATCGCGTGCGTCAGCATCTCTTGTGCATCGATGTTTTCGGGTAACCAGACCCATACAAACAGACCGCCATCGGGCTCTGTCCAACGAATGCCCTCGTCTGCGGGCATGTACGTCTCCAGCGCGCGGATCATCGCGTTTCGTTTCTCGCGATAAATGGGGCGAATCTCTTCCAGGTGCTTGTCCAAGCCATACTCCAGCATGTAACGTGCGGCCAAGTGCTGGGTCAACTTGGACGTACACAGATCCGTCGCCTGTTTGGTCCGAACCAGCGCATCCATCAAGTCTGGATCCGGTGTGATCATGACTGCCAAGCGGAGTCCGGCACTCAGAACCTTGGAGAACGTCACCATCATGATGACCCGATCCTCGGTGTCCAAGCTATACAGCGAGGGAATTGCCTTTCCAGCAAATCTCAGATGCCCGTAGGGGTTGTCCTCGAAAACCAGCAAATCCTCGCGGTTGGCAATCTCCAGAATCTGCCTTCTCTTCTCCAGTGAAAGTGTAATGCCGCTTGGATTCTGAAAATCAGGAATCACATAGATTCCCTTCATGCGCTTGCCCGCGTTCTTGCATGCAGCAATCTGCTTCTCGAGATGCTCGACGCTCATCCCGTCGTCGTCGAGATGCACTCCGACCGTATCGATTTGGAAGAGCTTGAACGCTTGGACAGCACCTAAATAGGTGGGCAGCCCACAGAAGAGCACGTCGCCAGGATCGAAGAAAGCCTTGCACAGCAAATCCAATCCCTGTTGAGAGGCTGTCGTAACCAACAGCTGCTCCCGTGTGGCATGAATCCCCTGAGGCTCAAGCCACTGAGCGAAGGCGTCGCGGAGCGTTCGACTTCCTTCAGTGGTTCCGTATTGAAGAACATTGGCGTAGTTGTTCATCAATTCATCGTAGGCGATGGCTGCCAATTCCTTGTGCGGAAACGATTCAGGGGCTGGCAACCCTCCTCCAAACGAGATGATGTCAGGCTGTTCTGTCAGCTTGAGAAGCTCGCGAATGGCAGACCTTTTGGCACCGGCGACCCGTTGGGAAAAGTGCTGTTTCATCAGACGCTCCTTGCGTGCGTGGTGATGTTCATATGTGTTGAATTGTAAGCAAGACTTCAGCGCGCTTCAAAAGAGAAGTCGGGTGAAAACAGGGAAAAGCGAGGCAGCAACGGCAGATCCGAGAATAGCTCCGCCAAGAACATCCAGCGGATAGTGCTCTCGCACAACAACGCGAGAAAACGCTATCGTGGCAGCAATCACATAAACCGAGGTCTGAACCGCGACGTGCGGATAACAATGAAAAACGACCCATGCCAATCCAAACGAGGTCGTCGCGTGTCCTGAGGGAAACGAATACCCGTCAATCCGCGTTCTCAAGCGTTCTTCCTTCTCGTCGTTGTTTTCAGGCCGGACACGGCCTGTGAGCGTCTTGATTACGCGAAAGATCACGATATTGGAGACAGTCACGAAGAAGCCAATCCCAACGTAGCGACGATCTACCGCACCTCCAAACAACAGCAACCCAAGGGCCAACGTTGCCCAGATGTAGCCATCCCCAAGGAAGGTTGCAGTGACAAACATGCGATCGAACTTGTTCAGTCGCCGATTCTCTCCAATCGCAAGGACCATCCGTCGGTCCCAATGAAGAAGGGAGTCGAACCAGATGGTTATTTTCGCTCTGAGGGAAGAACGGAGGTTTCTCACTCCTCCTTTCTCCTCAGGGTGGGGAACAGAATGACATCGCGAATCGACGGGGATCCTGTCAGCAACATCACCAATCGATCGACGCCCATCCCCATGCCTCCCGCAGGAGGCATTCCGTGCTCGATCGCGAACAGGAAGTCCTCATCCATTCTCTGCGCTTCTTCATCGCCGCCCTCACGGAGCTTCTCTTGCGCCTCAAATCGGGCACGTTGATCAATTGGATCGTTTAGTTCTGTGAAAGCATTGGCCAACTCCATGCCAGCAGCAAATAGCTCAAACCGTTCGACCATGTTGTCGTCACTAGGGCACCGTTTGGCGAGCGGTGAGATCTCAATCGGGTAATCGGTAATAAACGTTGGCTGGATGAGTGTCTCTTCAACAAATCGCTCAAAAAGCACATTCAATGCTTGGCCGGGCGTTGTCGGAACGGGTTCAATGCCGTTTTGCCTCGCCACGCGAATGGCTTCTTCGGTACGTAGGAGTGCCGGTTCGATGTTCAGGGCAGCTGCCACGGCGTCTGTCATGGTGATTCTTGGCCACGGTGCCGTGAAGTCAATCCGTTTTCCGTCAAACTCGACCTGGAACGATCCGGTCGATGCTTCAATGCTCTGAGTCACCAGGCGTTCAGCCAATGACATCATCCCGTGAACATCCGTGTAGGCCTGATAAATCTCCAGCATGGTGAACTCGGGATTATGCTCAGTGGATGTTCCCTCGTTTCGGAAGCATTTTCCCATTTCATAGACTCGATCAATGCCGCCAATCATCACACGTTTCAGATAAAGCTCCAAAGCAATCCGCAGATAGAGCTCGCTATCCAGCGCATTGTGGTGCGTTTCAAAAGGCTTCGCGTGCCCGCCGCTGGCAATGGGTAGCAACACGGGCGTTTCCACTTCAAGAAATCCATCTGCATCAAGCGCTCTTCGAATCGCAGAAAGGATTCGCGACCGCAGGATGAATGTCTGCCTGACCTCATCATTGGAGATCAAATCAAGTGCCCGGTGGCGATGGCGGATCTCGACGTCTTTCAGGCCATGCCACTTCTCAGGCAACGGGCGGATCGATTTGGAGAGCAACACCAATTCTGTCGCTGCAACAGACAGCTGACCGCGTTTGGTTCGGAACACCTCTCCCGTCGCTGCGACGAAATCGCCAACATCGAGCTGAGAAAGTAGCGCGTAGGCTTCTCCGAGCTTATCGAGCGTCGCGTACGCCTGGATCTTGCCCGTTCCGTCGAGCAGATCAAGGAATGAGGCTTTGCCCATTCCCCGGTGCGCCATGAGTCGCCCGGCCACTGTCGCCAAATGACCGGAATGCTCTTCGTTCTGTAGCCCGGCAAACCGCTCTGAAATTGGGCCAATGGGCTCACTGTCAGGAATGCGCGCAGGATAGGCATCGATGCCCATCTCACGCAATGCTGAGAGCTTGTCTAGGCGTGCTTGCCTCAATACATCAGACATAGGAAATCGCCGCCTATTTGTTAATGGCAATCACACGGAACTTGCTTTTTCCCCAAGGAAGATCAACCGTCACCTGGGCACCTTCTCGCTTACCGATCAGCTGTTTACCCGCAGGAGAAGCGACTGAAATCTTCCCGTTTTCAAGGTCGACTTCGACAGCACTGACCATAGTGAAGGTTCCCGATTCCTTTCGGGTGAGGTCCTGAAGAATGAAACTGGATCCAATGCCGATTTCGTCCTTGGAGATCTGATCCTCGGGCAGAATTTCGGCCACTTCAAGGACTGAGGCAAGTCGGCGGACTTCGCGCTCGTAGTACTGCTGTTGAGATTGGAGATACATGTACTCCTTGTTCTCACGAAGATCGCCACCATTCATCTTGGAGGCCTTGAGTTTCTCAGGAATCTCTTCGTACAGAATCTTCTGCGCATGTTCCATTTCCAGACGCATCAATTCGTGCCCCTGTTTCGTCAGGAAGATCGTTTCTTTGTTCATGTTCTCTCCTTCACGCTTTCAAGCGCCACTTTCACGGCTTTCCCGAGACTCCGCGTGATGAGGGCCTCTGAAGCCTCTAGGCATGTAGCATTGGGCCGGATCACCAGATCTACGTCAGGAAGACTGCTTGCCATCCTCCGAAATACCTCTCGGATTTTTCTCTTGATCCGATTCCTCTGCACTGCAGAGCCGACTCTACGGGGAACGACCATTCCCAGTCGCGGTCCGTCGTTCGGTAGAGGCACATCTTCTGTTCTCAGATGTACGTGTAGAGAAAATAAACTTCCCTTCCACGTCACGCCCTTTCGGAACACGTAGGCGAACTCAGACTTCTTCTTGAGCCGCATCGTGGGAGGGAAACGAGAGTCGCCGTCTCCTACCATGATCGAACTATAGCCGGAAGGCCCGTGCGATTCAATCTTTGCTCCATTTCTTAACCTCTGAAACACGTTGGGGTACACTGTGATTCTAACCATGGAACATCGACACGTCTTCACTGTTTCTGAATTGAACTCGACTGCACGAATTGCTCTTGAGCAAGAAGTGGGAAAGGTGTGGGTTCAGGGAGAGGTTGCAGACCTTTCTCAAGCGCCGTCCGGCCACCTCTACTTCACGCTCAAAGACGAAAACTCTCAAATCAGTGCTGTGCGCTTCAAATCACGAACCTCCCTACTCGCGCCAATCTCTATTGAGTCCGGAACTGTTGTCTTGGCACAGGGAACGTTGACTGTGTACGAACCGCGAGGCCGATACCAGTTCATCGTCTCCATCCTTCAGCCCATCGGGGCAGGCGCCATTCAGCTCGCCTTCGAGCGACTCAAGCGCAAGCTCCATGACGAGGGATTGTTTTCCCCTGAAACCAAGGTCCCATTGCCTGAGATGCCAAGCGCCATCGGCATCATTACGTCGTCCAAGGGAGCCGCGCTTCGAGATGTCTATTCCGTGCTCGAGCGGCGTTGGCCTCATGTTCGTCTATTCTTATTTCCATCAGCCGTGCAGGGAGAGGCCGCTCCGACAGAACTGCGGGAGGCCCTGGATCGAGCCATTCGGTTCTCTCAAACGACACACCCACTCGACGTGCTCATTCTCACTCGTGGCGGTGGATCGGCCGATGATCTGATCGCATTCAACGATGAATCCCTGGCGAGAGATTTGTTTGCCTGTCCAATCCCAACTATTTCTGCAGTGGGGCATGAAATCGACTTCTCGATTTGCGATCTCGTCGCCGATCAACGAGCGCCAACGCCATCTGCGGCGGCCGAACTCGCTGTCCCTGATCGGGTCGAGACCCTTGGTATCGTCGCTTCAATCTGCCATCGCTTCGTTCGTCAGACGCGCGTCATCTGGAAAGGCCGATTTGATGAATTCCGGTTGCGTGCCAATGCCTGCATGCTACGTAGCCCGCAACGACGCTTTGAAACCTATGAACAGCGCCTTGACCTCAGCCTCACTGCCGCCCTGCGAAACATGTCAGCTTTGTGGAGGGACAGACAGAGCGCAGCCGACCATTGGAGCGAGATCCTTCGGCTGTCTGATCCATCGCTGCCGTTGCATCGCGGATACTCGCTCACCGTACGTCAGGGCGACACACGCCCGATCCAAAGCGTTTCAGATTTGAAGGCCGGAGACCCCATCGAGACGCACCTATCTGATGGCCTCTTGCTGTCTCACATCGAGGAGGTTGTCCCCCATGAATCTTGAACAAGAACTGAAGCAGCTAGAAGACATCGCAAAGAAGCTGGAATCTGACGATCTCCCGTTGGATGCAGCCATTGAGCTGTTCGAGAACGGCATCGCATTGGCAACGTCCATCCGTGCCGCGTTGAGCGAAGCGAAGATCCGCATCGAAACCGTTGTCGAATCGACGCGAGATACGTTCACCATAGAGCCCTTTGACCTTGAGTAGGCCCCGCTGCGGTCGATCATCGCTTGTCATGATCGGCGACGTCTGTTGTCCGAATGGCCGCTGCACGACCAGCCAGCGCTTCAACTTCGCATTTTGACCAACTCAAGCGCTGGCCTTGCATTTTGACCAACTTGGGCGCTGGTCTATAATCGGATTCATGGGCACTCAAAGCGAGCCGGTTGACGTCCTCATTGTCGGTGCCGGCCCGGCGGGACTAACAGCAGCAATCTATGCAGGGCGCGCCTTGTTGTCGACGGTTGTTCTTGAAAAGGGACTTCCGGGAGGACAACTCAATGAGACCGATCTCATCGAAAACTGGCCTGGCTTTGCTGAGGCCATCTCCGCGCCCGAGTTGATGAGGCAAATCCGAGCGCAAGCCGAACGATTTGGTGCATCGATTGTCCTTGATGACGTCGTTCGTATTGAACCTGGTTCATCCTCCCATCGGATCGTCACAACGCAAGGATCCTACGCCGCACGAACCGTCATCCTTGCTCCCGGCTCAAAACCCAGGGAGCTCCCGGCAGAAAACGCGAAGAAGCTGAAAGGCAAGGGCGTGTCCTACTGCGCCACGTGCGACGGATTCTTCTTTCAAGGCAAGCACATTATCCAAATTGGCGCTGGCGATTCAGGCCTGACTGAGGCCCTATTCCTCACTCGCTTTGCTGAGTCCGTCACCATCATTGTCCGCCATCCTGAAGGAGATCCGAAAGCGTTTCGGGCATCCCGAATCCTTCAGAAGCAAGCTCTTGAGCATCCGAAGATTCGTTTCCTTTGGAATCGTGTCGTCGAATCAGTGGAAGGAGACGATCGACTCACAAGCGTTCGTCTTCGCCATCTGAAGACAAACCAAGTTGAGTCGCTGCCCGTCGATGGCGTGTTCGTCAATATCGGACATCTGCCCCAAACCGAACCGTTCCGGGGGACCATCGATCTGGATCAAAACGGCTATATCGCAACCGACATGTTCCTCCATACGAACATTCCTGGCATTCTTGCTGCTGGAGATGCTCGAATCAATGCAAGTCAATACGCGCAAGCCATCGTTGCGGCTGGCGAAGGGGCAATAGCTGCTATTGAGGCATTAAAATACCTGGCCAACTAGATTGGCCACCTGAGTTGGTGAGGATCGGGGGCCTTATCGATTCGGGAGCTTCTGAACAAAGAGGCCCGCAGAACCTTTGAATGTATGAACGAGCAAATCAAAAGACCCAAGGACCAGGAGGAGTGTGTCATGTATCCGACAATTTCCAAGCTTTTTGAGGACTCCGTCGCCGCAAATGGGCAACGGGTGATGTTGAGAATGCCCATTCCAAAAGAAAGGAAGAAAGGGCGTGGCGTTCAACTTGTCCTCAACGAAATCACATACGAACGCTTGGGCGAAATGGTGGGGCGTTTCTCGGCTGCTCTCACGGAATTGGGTATTCAGCCAGGGGATCGCGTCGCTCTGATTTCAAAACCTCGCGCTGCGTGGGCAACCACCTTCTTCTCGATCCTTCGCTGTGGTGGCGTGGTGGTCCCGCTAGATCCTGAGCTTCAGAAGGGCGAGATTGAACGTATCCTCAGAGAAGCGGAAGTTAAGGGCGTCGTCTTTTCCGGCGGGAAGACCGATGATATTCTCGCGATTCGCGACCTACTGCCAGAGAAGCCGTTCATCGTATCCATGGATCGTGTCAAAGATGAACGGGTTCATTTTCTCGACGCTCTCATCCTGGGGAAGACGCCGCTTCCTCGCGTCGAAGTTGATCCATCCTCACTTGCCATTCTGATGTACACGTCTGGAACGACAGGTAACGCCAAGGGCGCAATGCTGACCCACGCCAACATCAGTTCGAACGCTCTGACTTCCGTCAAAGTCGTTTCCATGAGTGCCGAGGATAATTTCCTTTCCATCGTTCCCTGGAACCATATTTATGGTCTGACCATCACCCTTGTCACGCCCATGGTCGTGGGCGCAACAAGCACCTACACGCCTGTGGATCGCAATCTAGCTGAAGTGATGAGCAAGGCTAAGCCAACAATCATCCTGGGGGTACCGAAACTCTACAGTGTGTTGTATGGACGGATTCGAGGATCCATCGAAAAATCACCTCTGAAGCGGTTGATCGACCGTTCCTCGCCTACGCTAATGGGCAAGTTGGTGAAGAAAAAGCTGTTCGGAAAACAGTTCCGATTCTTCACGTCCGGAGGAGCTCCCCTCAGCCCAGAAATGTCTTCCGGGCTTCGGAGAATGGGGATCGGCATCATGGAGGGATATGGCCTGACTGAGACATCGCCGTTGCTTAGTATGGCCGAAGCATTCGCTGAAGAGCCGGGCATGACCGCAGTCGAGGGCGTGAGTCTTCGAATCAATCATCCAGACGAGAACGGCGTCGGCGAAATCATGGCCTATGGTCCCAATGTGATGGCCGGGTATTACAAGAATCCTGAGGCTACAGCCGAAGTGATCGATGCAGATGGTTGGTTCCACACCGGCGATCTGGGTACCTACAAGAACGGGCGTCTTCTCATTTCCGGCCGAGCCAAGAACGTCATCGTGCTTGAAACAGGCAAGAACGTATACCCCGAGGAAATCGAGTGGGAACTGATTACGCTGCCGGCGATTGAGGAAGTCATGGTTCACGAAGGGCAGCGCCAGGGCGTCCCTGCGGTCTGTGCTCAAATCTACCCCAACTGGACTTATTTAAAGGAACAGGGCATCGACGATGCCTCGGCGGCTCTTGAGGCGATCTGGGAAGCGATCAAGGAGCGAAACGAGAACCTTGCCGCCTTCAAACGAATTCGCTACAAGGAGTCGATCACGCTTGTCGATCAGCCGTTTGAAAAATCAGGCAAACTCGACATCAAGAGACATCTGCATCAGGTCGACAACTGATCAGAATCCTGGCGGTCCTTCGCTGATGCTGGCGAGGGACCGTTTCTATTGAGTGGGCGTGTGCGCTACTGCCGCAACGACTTCCATCTCTTCAGCCGCTCAGCGATCTTTGCCTCAACACCAGCATCCTTGGGATGGTAGTAGGTTCGTCCCCTTAAGGCTTCTGGCAAACAGTCCATTCGCGCCACTTGATCGGGTAAGTCATGAGCATATTGATAGCCCTGTCCGTACCCAAGCTCCTTCATCATCCGCGTGGGTGCGTTTCTTAGGTGCAAGGGGACCTCTGCCGTCGGCATTTCGTCAACATCCCGTTTGGCAGCCGACATCCCGAGATACAACGCATTGCTTTTCTCAGCGCACGCCATGTAGACCGTTGCCTGTGCCAATGCGAGATCGCATTCGGGAGCACCGACCTTGGCAGCCGCTTCCCAGGCTGCCGTCGCTTGCAGGATGGCCCAAGGGTCAGCCAATCCAATGTCTTCAGAGGCAATCCGAATGAGCCGCCTGGCAATGAATCGCGGGTCCTCCCCCCCTTCGATCATCCGGGCAAGCCAATAGAGCGCAGCGTCTGGATCAGAGTTGCGGATAGATTTGTGCAACGCGGAAATGACATTGTAGTGTTCATCGCCTGCACGGTCATAACGTAGCCCCTTGCGTTGGACCGCATGTTCGATCAGGGCCCCATCGAGAATTCCGTTCCCAGCAAGGGATGCAGCCATTTCCAGGATAGACAGCACTCGCCTTCCGTCCCCATCTGCCAGCGCCACCAACATATTCTTGGCCTCATCTGTGATCGTCACTGCACCCGACAACCCGCAAGCATCCGAGAGCGCGGAATCGATCATGACTCGCATCGCCCCCTCGCCAAGAGGCGCGAAGCAAAACAGCTGGCATCTCGACAACAGGGCGGCGTTCAGCACAAAGGACGGATTCTCTGTCGTTGCGCCGATGAAGATGATGCTGCCTTCCTCAAGAAATGAGAGCAAAACATCTTGCTGAGATTTGGAGAATCGGTGAATCTCGTCAAGAAACAGCAGATCGCGCTTTCCTTCCGTCTTGTAGCGAAACTGCGATGCTTCAAGAATCGATCGCACTTCCTTCACGCCCGTCAAGGCAGCGGAACAATGAACGAATTTCGCTTCTGCGCGGTCCGAAATAATACGCCCAACTGTGGTTTTCCCCGTTCCTGGAGGCCCCCAAAACAGCAAGGCACGATAGGCTTCTCGTTCGATGAGAGAGCGCAGAGGCCCTGAGCTTCCAATCAAATCGTCTTGCCCAATCACGCGATCAAGGGTCGCCGGACGCATGCGTTCGGCCAGAGGAGCCAATGGAGGATCAGAGAACTGTAGCGGCTGCATACTCGATCGTAGATGATGGGGGCCAAACATCACAAGTCTTGACAGTGCAAATCCGCTTCCGTACCATTCCTCAAGCTCGGGTCGTTAGCTCAATGGTAGAGCAGCGGACTCTTAATCCGTTGGTTGAAGGTTCAAGTCCTTTACGACCCACAGCTGTTTTTCTTTTTGTTGGGGTCGTTAGCTCAGTCGGCAGAGCACCTGACTTTTAATCAGGGAGTCACTGGTTCAAGTCCAGTACGACCCACAAGATTGAAGGATGGGTGGAGTTGCGCTTATACTTCGCAACTGCGAATGACGATTCATTTCGCGAAGACAACGTTTGAATCGGACTGGCGAGGCAACTATTCTCGACAGTTCGCTAGGTCCCCATCATCTAGCGGCCTAGGATACCGGGTTTTCATCCCGGCGGCAGGGGTTCAAATCCCCTTGGGGACGCCAGAAGTGAGCCGCTTGCGGTTGAGAAGGCGGTGGCTATAATGGGCGAGTAGCTCAGCTGGGAGAGCATCCGGCTTACATCCGGAAGGTCACAGGTTCGAGTCCTGTTTCGCCCACTGAGATGTACGAGCACTACGGGGGCGTGGTCTAGCCAGGTTTAGGACGCTGGATTGTCACTCCAGAGATCGCCGGTTCAAATCCGGTCGTCCCCGCAAGTCGTGCCGAGGTAGCTCAGCCGGTAGAGCACCGCCCTGAAAAGGCGGGTGTCCCCAGTTCAAGTCTGGGCCTCGGCACCATTTCTTTGATTCTTCATTCAGGGACATCTGTCCAGCCGTGATTCACTCCGTTTCCCATATATAACCCGACACCGTGGATAGAAGCTCGTATTATTGCACGTTCCAGAGATCCCATTCCCATACAGCCTGTGGACAACGTTGTGGACAACCCTCTCAAAACCGCTCAAATTACGGACTTCCTGTGGATAAGTCATTCGAGGGCTTCGTTCAGCAGAAGTTACGTGTTCAATGCGTCTGCTGGGGAAGCCATTTGCTGCTGCTTCCTCAGGTTTTCCACAGATCTTTCCACAGGCTTCTGCCCCATCTGGAAACAAGACCGCACTTTCTCCACAGGCGTAGGAGGGAACGCCTCCTTCGCTTGGTGTTATTCGACTCCGTCCTGTGCTGCAAAAGTCGGGTCGGACGAGTACCTCTCCGGCAAGAAGGACCATTGTCCTCGAGGAATTATTGTGGCTTGCCTACGGCATTTGGGTTCATCATGTCGCTCGTGCAGGTCGATGCCGACCGCTTGACGGTGCGGTTCACAACTCGATAATGTTGATCATCGGCAACAGGGGGGCTCATGTCAGCAGCGATCACAGCAATTTGGGGATCTGTGATCTCCAGCTTGAAATCTGAACTCTCCTACACCAGTTTTGAAACCTGGTTTCAAGGAATTGTTCCTCTGTCTTTAGCGGACCATGCTCTGACGATTGCCGTGCCTGATGCCTTCACCAAAGGAGGCCTTGAGCGACGGTTTCGCAAACGAATCGAGGATTTGGCCTCGGAATCCTGTAGTCAGGCTATTTCGCTGATCATTCAAGTCACAGAGAAACAGGATTCGCGATCTGAATCCCCGGCAATGCCAAAGAACGTTCTCGTTTCATCTGAGCAGAACCCGCTCATGCTCAACTCTGAGTACACGTTTGACGCATTCGTTCGTGGTAAGAACTGCGATTTGGCCTACTACGCTTCAGAAGCTGTCTCAGAGAAGCCTGGCACCGCGTACAACCCTCTCTTCCTTTATGGAAATGTTGGGCTGGGAAAGACACACCTTCTTCAGGCCATCGGAAATCAGGTCCTTGCGACTTCTCCTAAAAGCTCGGTCCTCTATACAACCTCCGAGCGATTCGCTATCGAACTGATCAACTCCATTCGCAACAATTCGACTGCGGCATTTAGAAACAAGTATCGACAGATTGATATGTTGCTCATCGATGATATTCATTTCCTCGAGGGCAAAGAAGCAACGCAAGAAGAGCTATTTCATACATTCAACGAATTGTACGGCAGCGAAAAGCAGATCGTCCTAACGAGTGATCGTTCTCCTGACAATCTTTCCGGTTTGCAGGATCGTTTGGTCTCACGCTTTCGTTGGGGTCTGGTCGCCGACATTCAAGTACCCGATCTGGAAACTCGAATTGCCATCTTGAGAGAGAAGGCAGCTTCCAGAGGTCTCGACATCGATGTCGCTGTTCTGGAAGTTATCGCCTCGCGCATCTCCTCCAGTGTTCGAGCCTTGGAGGGAGCCCTCAATAAGGTGTTGGCATTCGCAGACCTCCGTGGCGAGAAGCTGACTCCAAATACCCTGGAATCAATGCTTCCTGAAGAAGGGCAACGTCCCCGCTTGACGATCACTCACATCAAGGAAGAGGTTGCCGCCCGCTTCAATCTCAAGCGTCAAGCCCTGGAGGGATCCAGTCGCAAGAAGGAGATCTCTCAAGCACGACACGTCGCTATTTATCTCGCCCGCGAGATGACCGATCATTCGTTCCCCGCCATTGGACGTGAGTTTGGCAACAGAGATCACACGACTGTTATGCATTCCTATGTCCGGGTGCAGGCTATGCTCGAAGAGATGCCTCTGTTGTCTTCAGATATTCATGGCATTCGAGAAGCCCTTTCAACGCAGTATTCCCTACATCGATAGTCTATTCACTCCGCATTCATGCCTGTGCAATCCTTGTGTGCTTCCTGGGGAAATCTTGTGCTTACTTGGGGAAAAGGTGGGGGAAAGAATCCATCCACGTTGTCCACAGGCATTGTCCACAGACACACCGCGCTTGTTCACAGAATCTCAATGCTCCGAATGGGACGAAAGTGACAAGAGAAGGCTTATTCAGCAATAACGACCGCTTATCCACAGTACTACTACTACTACTAGAATAGCGCTCTTCATCAACAAAACTTCATAAAAAAACACGTTTCCTCAAGCTGTTGATGAAGAGCTGCTCTCTTTGACGTGGTTGTCCAATTGAAGCTAACGGGCAAGAAGACTAGAATAGATCCCTTATGTCAACCTTGAAAAGCACAACCATCCTCGCCCTTTATTCAGAGTCCACGCGTTCCGCAGTTGTTGCCAGCGATGGACAAGCAACCCTGGACACGATGATTATCAAGAAGCATACGAAGAAGGTCTACCGCCTTCACGACGACAGCGTACTCGTTGGTTTTGCCGGAGCCACGGCAGATTGCCTATCTCTTCTCGACAAATTCGAGGGCAAGCTTAAAAAATACGATGGTCAGCTCCGTCGCTCTGCCGTAGAACTCACCAAGGAGTGGAGAACAGATCGAATTCTTCGGCATCTGGAAGCAGTTATTGTGGCTGTCTCCAAAGAAGGGCTTCTCATGATTTCTGGTGCAGGCGATGTTCTTGAGCCGGATGATGGGGTCATTGGGATTGGATCTGGCGGCCCCTACGCATTGGCCGCGGCCAAAGGATTGCTGTCTGTAGCGACGACGTTGACTTCAGAGCAGATTGCCAGACGGGCATTGGAAATTGCCGGAGAAATCGATATTTACACAAACGATCAAATCACACTAGAACAAATCCACTGGTAAAGGACAACGATGTCTCAGCTTGTTGAAGTCACAAATCCCCAGTTGGACGGATTGACTCCACGTCAAATCGTTGAAGAACTGGACAAATACATTGTTGGGCAAGCCGCCGCCAAGAAATCAGTGGCCATCGCCCTCAGAAACCGCATGCGTAGGCAATTTGTTGACGAGGAGATCCGCGCGGAGATCAAGCCCAAGAACATTCTCATGATTGGGGCCACCGGTGTAGGCAAGACAGAGATATCGCGACGATTGGCGAGACTGACCACATGTCCTTTCGTGAAGGTCGAGGCAACCAAATTCACAGAAGTAGGCTATGTTGGCCGCGACGTTGAGTCGATGATGCGGGATTTGGTTGACGTGGCCATTGACATGGTTCGCGAAGAAGAAATCCTTAGCGTGGAAGAAGAAGCGGATCGGCAGGTGACCGAAGAGCTCCTGGATGCCCTACTGCCATCCACGCATGGTGGGAACGAGAGCACTCAAGACTCGGACGAAGCTCACGAAGGTAGCTCTCGCTCCACTCGTGAGAAGTTGGCGACCAAGCTGGAAGCCGGCGAGTTGGAGGAGCGCTACATTGAGATCCTGGTTGAAGAATCTGTGAACCCGCAGATGGAAATCTTCTCACAGGATGGCATTGATCAGATGGGGATTGACATGGGCAGCGTGCTGTCTGAGCTTCTGCCCAGCTCGAAGAAGAAACGCCGCATTCGCATTCGCGAAGCCAGGGGTATTCTTTTTGAGCAGGCGCTGGATTCTCTGATCAATATGGATGATGTTCGGCAAACGGGACTTCAGCTGGCTGAGGAAATGGGCATTATTTTTCTCGACGAGTTGGACAAAATTGCAGCCGGTGGACGCGAAGAGACCGGTGGTCCAGGCGTGTCTCGCCAAGGTGTCCAACGGGACTTGCTCCCGCTGCTTGAAGGAACGGCCGTTCGTACACGCTATGGCACAGTGAGCTCGGAGAATGTCCTGTTTATTGCTGCGGGGGCATTCAACATGTCCAAGCCTTCGGATCTGATCCCCGAATTGCAGGGGCGCTTGCCCATTCGAGTCGAACTGGACAATCTAGCGGCGTCGGACTTTCGCCGCATCCTGTGTGAGCCAAAGGACGCGCTCGTCACTCAGTACAGGGCGCTCATGGCCACTGAAGATGTCGAGTTGGTCATATCTGAAGACGCAGTGGCGGCTATTGCGGATATTGCCTATGAACTGAATCAGACAACTGAGAATATCGGGGCTCGACGACTGACAACCGTGATGGAAAGGCTTGTTGAAGACATCTCATTTGAAGCCGACCAGATGAGAGGCCAGACCGTGGTTATTGACAAGGCCTACGTTGAGGATCACCTCGGCAACATCGTGAAGGATCCCGATCTGTCCCGCTACATCTTGTAGTGGCTGACAAAGGCTGTAGAACGCAGTAGGCTTCGTGTATAGATCAACAAGGAAGACCAAGGACGCCAATGGAGGCATTATGATGATCCGTATCTCTTTACCGGATGGGTCGGTCAAGGAGGTCGTTGCAGGGACCCCGATTCTTGAGGTGATCACCAGCATCGGACCTCGTTTGGCCAAAGCTGCGATTTGCGCAGTCGTGGATGGAGTACTCACAGACGTACGCGAGCCCCTGACGCAAGATAGCACGCTCACAGTGCTCACGAAAGAGGACACGCGCGTTCTGGAGACGATTCGCCACACGACATCGCACATTATGGCCCAGGCAGTGAAGAGGCTGTTCCCTGATGTGAAGCTTGGCATTGGCCCGGCGATTGACGAGGGGTTCTACTACGACTTTGATCTGACTGCTGCATTGGCAGACGAGGATTTGGAAAGAATCCTTGCTGAAATGAAGACCATCGTGTCCCAGAATCTCCCCATTATTCGCAAGGAATTGACCGTCGCTGAGGCTCGAACCTTGCTTCAATCCCTTGGTGAAACCTACAAACTTGAGTTGCTCGATGAGCTCAGCAATCTTGAGGGTGAAACCATTACGTTCTTCGAGCAGGGCGAATTCATCGACCTGTGTCGTGGTCCACACCTGCAATCGACGGGCGCATTGAACCCAGATGCCGTCAAACTGCTATCTGTCGCCGGTGCCTATTGGCGAGGCGACGAGAAACGCCCCATGCTGCAACGCATTTACGGAACCGCTTGGGAGAAGGCGACGGACTTGGAGGCCTATGAATGGCGTCAAGAAGAGGCCGCCAAGCGTGACCATCGCAAGCTGGGCAAGGATCTCGACCTATTCAGTATTCATGAGGAAGGTGGCGCAGGGCTGGTGTGTTGGCATCCCAAGGGCGCACGACTGAAGCGAACTATCGAGGAATTCTGGTATCAGCAGCATGATCTGGGCGGTTATGAGATCGTCGCGACTCCACACATTGGAAAAGCCACGCTGTGGTCGATCTCTGGACATCTCGATTTCTATCGAGACGGCATGTATTCACCGATGGACATCGACGGTGTCGATTACTACATCAAACCGATGAACTGCCCCTATCAGATCCTTATCTACAAAACAAAAGTGCACTCGTATCGCGAACTTCCTCTGCGTTTGGCAGAGATGGGAACGGTCTATCGATATGAGCGTTCGGGCGTTCTTCACGGTCTGATGCGTGTTCGTGGGTTCACAATTGACGATGCGCATATCATCTGCCGCCCGGATCAAGTCGATGAGGAGATTCGGCGTGTCTATGCGTTCAGCATGAACATGCTGATGGCCTTCGGATTCACGGAATTCGACATTTACCTCTCGACTCGCCCACATGGCGACAAGGCGGTCGGGGAGATTGAACGTTGGGAGCAAGCGACAGACGCTCTGCGAGCAGCGCTTGACGAACGAGGATTGCCCTACCAAGTGGATGAAGGTGGCGGGGCTTTCTACGGCCCGAAGATTGACATCAAAGTCAAGGATTCGTTGGGCCGATCTTGGCAGTGCTCGACCATTCAATTCGATTTCAATCTGCCTGATCGGTTTGACATGACCTACATCGCGGAAGACGGCAAGGAGCACCGGCCGTTCATGGTTCACCGTGCCCTGTTGGGAAGCTTGGAGCGATTCATTGGATGTCTCATTGAGAACTACAGTGGCGCCTTCCCTGTCTGGCTGTCACCGATCCAAGCCAACGTCATTCCGATCGCGGATCGTCACGTGGAATACGCACACAGGGTTGCCGATCAGATGCGAACCGCAGGCATCCGTGTGACTGTGAACGAAACTTCGGAGCGGATGAATGCCAAGATCCGCAACGCGCAACTCCAGAAGATCCCCTACATGCTGGTGATTGGGGATCGCGAACAAGACGCTGGCTCTGTTGCTGTGCGATTGCGAACTGAGGAAGATCTGGGCGATATGAAGGTCCACGACGCAGTGAATCTCATCCGATCAAGGATTGAGGACAAGTCGCAACAATTGACCTAGCGGGTCTCCGCGACCGACGGTAGCCAGAGGGAATGTCATCACCCCCCAGCTGAGCGTGAAAGCTCCGCTGGGGGTTCAGGCCTATCCGGAGTGCTAGGCCGCTGCACGTTTCAATTCCTCAACTTGATCAAGGGCTTCCCATGGCAAATCAACATCCTCTCGCCCGAAATGGCCATACGCTGAGAGCTGGGCATAGATCGGACGTTTCAATTGAAATTGGTCGATAATGGCTCCGGGACGGAAATCGAAGACCCTCGATACGGCCTGGCGCAGCCGGTCATCAGATACGATTCCCGTTCCCCTTGAATCGACATTGAGTGCTAGAGGGGCGGCTCGCCCGATAGCATAGGCCACTTGGACTATAACCTTTGAAGCCAATCCAGCTGCAACCAAATGCTTGGCGACGTAGCGAGCCATGTAGGAACCTGATCGGTCGACCTTTGTCGGGTCCTTACCCGAAAACGCTCCGCCTCCGTGCGACCCGAACCCGCCATACGTGTCCACGATAATCTTGCGACCCGTCAACCCTGCGTCCGATGCGGGGCCGCCGATCACGAAGCGCCCCGACGAATTGACGAGCAAGGTGGTGTCTGCATCCAACCAGTTCCCGAGCACCGGTTCGACGACATGTTTGAGAATCTCGATTTGGATGCGATCATGGTCCACGTCCTCAGCATGCTGTGCAGCGATGAGCACAGTATCTGCGCGCACAGGACGATCCCCCTCATATTCGATGGTAACTTGTGACTTCCCGTCGGGGCGAAGAAATGGGATCGTCCCATCCTTCCGGACCTCGGCCAAGCGCTGGGTGAGTCGATGCGCCAATACGATCGGCAGGGGCATTAACACATCGGTGTCGGATCGAGCGTAGCCAAACATGACGCCTTGATCCCCAGCGCCGATGATGTCATAGGGGTCTGTCGAATGAGAGACTCGAACCTCAGACGCGTGATCTACGGCAGATGCGATGTCCGAAGATTGTTCCTTGATTGCTGATAGCACGGAGCAATCCTCATAGTGGAAACCCAATCCAGGTTTGTCATAGCCGATCGAACAAAGCACTCGGCGGACGATCGTGGGAACGTCTACGTACGTCGATGTCGTGATCTCACCACCAACGAGAACCAGCCCGGTGGTTAGGAACGTCTCACAGGCTACATGGGCTTCACGGTCATCGGCGAGAATAGAATCGAGCACGGAATCGGAGATCCGATCAGCGATCTTGTCAGGATGGCCTTCGGTTACGGATTCCGAGGTGCGTAGGGTTCGCTTCATGGGTTCCTCCTTCTGCTCTGAGCCATCGCACTAATGACTTGGCACGCGCACTGTGGCTCTCGCTCACGCGTGCTCAAGACTACCGAGGCAGAGGGATGGGTTCAAGACGATGCGGAACCTCATCGGCTAGAATGACGATACGCAATCAACAGATAAGGCAAACGAGGCATCTATGAATGGGATCCTTCATCACATCCAAAACACGACATCGACGCAGAACGAAGCACGGCGCCTCCTCGAAAAAGGAGTCGCCAAACTCGGGGATGCTGTGATTGCCGATGTGCAAACTCGCGGACGCGGACGATTTGGCCGCACATGGATCTCTCCGAACGGAGGCCTGTATGCGACCTTCATCATGCGGCCTGAATCACTGTTGTCTCTCAAGGCAGGACTTGCCCTCGTTCGTGTGCTCGGGCGTGCGGGTGTCTCTGCCTGCCTCAAATGGCCTAACGATGTGATGATCGGGGATCGCAAGATTGCCGGCGTGTTGATCGAAACCACAGGTACGCTCTCTCTTGTTGGCATAGGACTCAATCTTATGTCTGCCCCATTGGATGCGGCTACGTGTGTGTCTGCGCACATCCAACGTGTGGACAGGTATGAATGGGTACACGAGATTGGCAGTGAACTCATGGCGATGTCAGAAGAAGGATTCGATTTGGATGCGTATCGAGCTGCGTGCCTGACCTTGGGACACCTCGTTCGACTCGAGGGTGTGGGAGACAACGCGGTGATTGAAGGCATGGCTACAGACGTGGATAACCTGGGAAGATTGAGTGTGATGACGGCAGATGGAACGAGAATGATTTCTTCTGGCGAATGCTTCCACTTGCGGACAAACAAGTCCGCAGTTGATCTACAGACGAAAAAGGACTACTTTCAAACCAGGGATCACGGAACAAGGGAGATCGCAATGACGTCCATTCTCGAACAGGCAATTCATCTGGAAACGTCGGCAGAAAAGACCTATCGTGATGCGGCACAAGCAACCAGTGATTCAGGCGCTGCCAAAATTCTTGGATTGTTGGCGGATGAAGAAAGCGATCACGCAAAACGACTGCGCGGAATGGGCGATGTGTCCAGATTTCAGGCTCCTGACTTAATCCAGTCAGCTAAGATGTGGATTCGCGGCGCTGTCGAGGGCGGCGCTTCAGCAATCTCACTGGATGCCAACCTTCTGGACGTATTGCAGCGCGCGATGACAGTCGAACAAATGACAGAATCCTTTTACCGGGAACATGCCCAATCGACAAAGGATGACGCCGTGCGCGATTTGTTCCTCCGATTAGCTGACGCGGAGCGCAATCACTTCCTGTTGGTGGGATCTCTGATTGAACATTTCAATCGCCCGAATGAATGGGTTGAAAGCGCTGAATTCGGGCACCGCGACGAGTATTAGGGACCTTGAAGTCTCCTAGGATGAGTTCCGTTGGGAACGCCCTGTGCTCTCCAAGGCAGGCGCCATGATTGGGCGAAGCTGCCCAGGAAATCCCGTTCTCTCTTGCTTGATGGGGTTGCGTTTCCGCGAGTGTGATTTCAACAGCCTTTCCAAAGAACAGGGTGCTAGCCTTCCTATCGAAGACGGACGCCACTCGGGTTTCATCTTAGCAGAGTCTCCAAGCTTTCCAATCGCATGAATGATTGAGGCCAGACAAAAGAACCAGGAACCGCATTCAACGAACGCAGTTCCTGAGAGAGTTTTTGTGTATTATCCTGGTCAGAGTTGATGTGCGCTGTAGCGAATCAAACCCACACAGAAGAGGGAATGCCATTCATCCACTTATGGACTACTCGTCGTAAAGGTCTAGTTCTGTGAGCACAAGCGGGTCGACCTTGTCTACGGCAAGGATCGAACCACACTCCTGGCACAGAATTTCCAACCCCACACAGAGGTCACTATGGATCGTCGTCATCTGGCCGCAGGCTGGGCATTTAGCTGCAATCATGGTCGTATTTGTCGCTCGGGACTACTCGTCCTCGTCTTCGTCCTCATCAAAATCATCTTCATCGAGTTCATCGGGATCAACGTCGATGACCGTGACTTCAATCGGATCTTCTGAAGTGATCTCTAGAATTGAGTAGCAGTTTTCGCAGACTAGACGCGAAGACAGCTCTGCTTCGTCGGCGGCAACCGTGATGATCTCGCCGCACTCTGGACATACAATTGTTTTCATAATTTCCTCCATTGGAACTCCTACTCGTCTGACTCTGAACGGTCCGATTTGTTGGATGAAACAGGCGCGCGCACGATGTTCCCTCTAGGATTAGTGCTCACAGCCAACCCCAGTGGACGGTCAGTCTTCACCTCGATAACCGTCCAACATTTGGGACACTTGAACTGGACGCCGATAACGGCCACGTGAACAGGGACGTCAACCATTTTTCGACACGCAGGACAAATAACCTCATACATTGCGCCTCCATCCACAGTCAAGGTGCGTCACGCTAGCGCCCAGTCAATCTAGCTTTGGAAGTTGTTCCGAGGCAGCAGGTTAGCATCTGGAGAGCCACATAGTCAATAGGCATAAATGGTACATTAGGGACAGCTGGCGATGAGACAAGTGTACGACGACTTGAAAGGGATGACACGGCGCAACGAGATGTCCTACATGATTGCCTATTCACGCGGCCATTTAGCCGGGCTTTCGGCTAGCCACAGGTTCCCTCATCCAAGACTGACCCACACGCGGTCTCACCAATAGATCGAAATCCCCATCAGAAGATGAAGTGTAGCGAGAACTATAGCGAGCGCTGCCATGGCGCGATGAACCTTCACGGGGACACGGCGAAGCCGTTTGCTCCACTTCCTGCCTGAAGCCAGAAGGGCTGTTATGAGGAAGATCACATAAGTGGTCAACCCGACGAGCGCGATCATCGGGAACGGGCCAAGAGTTGTCCCATAGGCGAGATCCTCAATAAAATCCATGTTACCTCCTTGAAGTCACCCTGCACGCGGGAGCCTCCGCCAGGTCGTCGAACCGACGATCTCCATTCTATGATAGGATGAACAGCGTGGCGAGTGAAGACATCGACGCTGCTGCCAAGATCGATGGAGGCATTGGATCGAGGAGAACACATGGACCTAGGTATCCGCGGAAAGACGGCGCTTGTCGGTGGTGCAAGCCGTGGCTTGGGATTTGCCATCAGTCAGCGACTTGCTGCTGAGGGAGCCAACCTCGTGCTCGTTGCCAGGGATCCAGACTCGCTGGATCAATCCAGACAACGGATTCTCGACGCGTCGGACACGAACATTTTGACGATTGCTGCAGACTTGAGCGACGGAAGCGATATTCAACGCAGCGTTTCCCTTGCGCAAGAGCGCTTCGGATCGATCGATATCCTCGTTCACAATACGGGTGGGCCACCGCCCGGCGAATTCATGGAACACACCGATGAAGCCTGGAATCGCGCCTACGAAGGACTGCTGCTCTCTGTGGTGAGGATGTGCCGCGCTGTACTCCCAGGCATGCAGCAGCGTGGATGGGGACGCATCGTGGTTGATACCTCATTCACTGTGAAGGAGCCGGCTCCTCGACTCATCTTGTCCAATGTTTTTCGGACGGGGGTTGTGGCATTGGCGAAGACGCTATCTCAGGAGGTTGCTGTGGATGGTGTCACTGTCAATTGTGTTTGCCCTGGCGCATTCGATACGTCTCGCCTTCACGCAATCTTCAGCGAGCAGGCGCAGCGTTCCGGCCAATCAGAGCAGGCCATCGAGCAGGAGTGGGTTGCTCGAATTCCCATCGGTCGCATTCTGCAGCCGCACGAGCTGGGGGACCTTGTGGCATTCCTCGTCTCAGATCTGGCTGGCGGTATTACTGGGGCGAGCATCCCGATCGAAGGCGGGATGCTGCACGGGTTGTTCTAGTTTCCTCGCTCTTGATTTGTCGATTCTGCGCATCAAGATCTGCACTCACTGCCGTCTGGATTCGTGCAAGCAGCACCTCCAGCGTTCTCACTTCTTGTGAAGCAAGTTCGACGAGTGGATCGAAGGATCCCTACGCACGAACCATCCATTCTGATAAGGATTTAAACGGGCGCCAACTCAAAACAAAGAGGAACCGCCGATCCGTAATCCAGATCGACGGTTGCCACGGATTGATGCTGGCTGAGACGATGCAAGGTTCGCCTCATTCAAAACGCTCAGCTAGGTTCCTTTGACGTGCATTGGTACATCGCAGCACACCAGCGTCCCCGCGCCTGATTTCGTGACAGTCACTTCTTGTCCGCATAGATCGCATATGTATGTCTTGCCCACTTGTGCCATTTCTACCTCCTATTACTGATAGCTCTTCATCTGATTCGGTCGCCAACGAGAAGAATGGATGAAGATTCATTCTTCAACAAACGCGCTCAAAGCCGAGTTCATTACCTCACCAAGACTAGAGAACGAGTGAATATCACTCGCGCTCTCCCGTACTCGCTCCTAGAGCGAGTACGCAGATTCCCACAGCCCGTGAAGATTGCAGTACTCGAGGGCAATGAGTTCACTCAGACCCTCCATATTCACGTGAGCAACGACTGTCGGAACGCCGAACGTGGGGCCTAGATCGAACGTCCCGATGTGCACGGCCAAGCCGTTCTTCACGCCATACAGCGCGATCCATTTGATGTGATGCTCAACTGTATTTGGATGTGCCGTCTCCTTGCCGACAGTGACCTTCACGGCATTCTGGCCGCACTCATTGCAGTTGATGAGTTCAATGACGGGAACGTGCTTCTCTTTGCCTTCTTGGCCTGTGCCTTTGATCAATTCTCCAAGTTTCATGGTGCCTCCTTGTGGGGCGAGTTCTTCGTTACGAGTTGAGATCCTTCAGAACCTGAATGACTTCCTTTAAATCGGGCAATTCACTTATGGGATAAACCTTGATCCACCGAACGAATCCCTCGCTATCAAGGATGAGGTTGGCGCGTTCGGAGATGCCGGTGTCGTCGCGAAAGATGCCCAGTGCTGATGCCAAACCACCATGGGGCCAAAAGTCAGCCAGCAGCGGTGTCCTCTTGACGTTCATGGATTCGGCCCACGCTTTCTTGCATGGCACTGAATCGACACTGACACCGAATGCCACAGTATGGAGCTCCTCAAACACCGATGCATTCATCTCCAGGGACTCCATTTGCCGTTGACACACGCCAGTCCAGGCCAGTGGGTGAAATGACAGAAGGACGTGCTTTCCTCGTAGGGCAATCGGCGTAAATGGGGTGCCGTTCTGATCCTTGAGCTCGAATTGAGGGACCTGTGTTCCGAGTGTGATCATGGTAGGAGACTCCTTTGCTAGGCACCGACTCGCGGTGCAGGATGAATCTGCATTGCCTTGAGACGGGATTGAATGATGCTTGGTGCGAGGGGCGGCAGCTTGAAGATCGGGCCGTCCCCCACTTTCTGTCGATAGGTTTCGCCGAAGACCTCCCGTGCAGGCTTCTCATAAAGCACGCCGATGGGGAATGAATCGGGCGCTTCCAGGGCCAGAGCGATGGCTCGATCACGATGCGTGGGATCATGGTCTGTGGGGATTGGTGTCGCGCGTTCCTTGTACCATGCCACGGGATGGTTACCCCACGTGATGCATGGCTGGATGACATCGATCAGTGAGAAGCCGCGATGCTCGATGGCTCTTTTTAGAAGTTCTGTCAACCCCTCCAAATCCCCGGCATATCCACGGGCGACGAACGTACAGTCGTGGACGATGGCCGTGGCCAGCATTTGAGATGGATCGATGGCCACGCCATCGAATTGCATGCGTGTCTTCTCTCCACGGCGAGTGGTCGGAGAGCCCTGTCCCTTGGTCAGGGCGTAGATCTGGTTGTCGTGAACGATGACAGTGATATCGGGATTGCGGCGAAACGCGTGAAGCAAGTGATTGCCGCCTTCTCCAAAGATACAGCCGTCGCCCGACGTGACAATGGTTTTGAGATCGGGATTAGCGATCTGAATGCCTATCGCCGCAGGAATGGCTCGACCATGCAAGCCATTGAACACATGGGCGGCAATGTAATGCGGCGTCTTGGCTGCTTGACCGATTCCAGAAACCAGACAAACCTGGTGTGGCGCTAGATTCAGGGAGCCTAGTGCGCGCTTGAGCGCTGTTTGAATGCCAAAGTTGGGGCATCCAGGACACCATTGATTCTCAGCAGTTGTTCGATACTGCTCGATGGGAATCATGCGTCCACCTCCGAATGATCGCCAGCAAGTTCAGCGAGGATGGACGCTGCATCTATGGGCATCCCATCATAGCGCTCAATCTTGCCTACGAGTTGAATATCGCCTTCTGCTTGAAGCAATCGGGCAAACTGGCCAGTCGCGTTGCCTTCGATAGTCCAGTACTTCACCTCGGCCGGTAGAGAGAGCTGGGGTAGCGGCCAAACGGTCGTGAAGTGCAAGGAGCCAACACGTTGGCCCATGCCACGAAGTCGATCCACCGCTTCGACAACCGCGCCCCGAGACGACCCCCAGCTGATGAGAACGGTTTCTGCATCGTCCGTGCGGTAGTCATCGGGGGGTGGAATTTCTCGCTTGAGTCTGCGCATTTTCTCTAGTCGCTTCTCGACCATAGCCGGACGAACGAACTCCAGATCTTCGGTGATGTGGCCTTCTTCCGTATGTTCGTCGGAGTCAATTCGCACGAGATGCTCGGATTGGCCCAATGCCAAGCGAGGGGAAATCCCGTCTTCAGTCAACGCGTAGCGCTGATAGGCGCCACTTTCCGAGGGGTCGGCCAGGCCTGATGGCACAGGCGTCTGCGGAATTGAGATGTCCATCACGCTGAAATGGCTGTCCGCAAGAAATTGGTCGGATAGCACGAGAACGGGAGTCTGAAATCGCTCAGCCCAATCAAACGCTCGATAGATTGCATCGATTGCGTCTTTGGGATCCGATGGCGCAAGAACCGCGCGTGGGAATTCCCCGTGGCCTCCATGAATCGCGAAGTTGAGGTCCTCCTGTGCCGTGCGCGTGGGCAATCCGGTCGCAGGTCCGGGGCGCTGGGCAACCACGACAACCAGCGGAGTTTCGGTCATGCCAGCAAGGCTGATGCCTTCAGTCATCAGAGCAAAGCCGCCTCCCGATGTGGCCGTCATGGCTCGTGCACCAGCAGCTGATGCCGCCAGCGACATATTGATGGCAGCAATCTCATCCTCAGCCTGTTCCACAAACACGCCCAATTCAGGATCCTTGGCGAAGGTGGTCATGATTCCGGTGGCGGGGGACATGGGATAAGCAGCCATGAATCGACAGCCCGCGGCGACCGCAGCTAGCGCGATGGCATCATGCACAGAGATGAACGAATGTGCGCTCGACGAAGAGTCCAAAACAATGGTAGAAGACGCATCGAGAGAGGGTAAAACGTGCTTGTATCCCAACGCGAGTGCATCGACATTCAGGCGTAGCACTTCTTCGGTGAGCCGGGAAAACCGCTCACATAGTGTATCTGCGAGCAACTCTTGGGAGATCCCGAGCACGGCCCCCAAACAGCCAGCGGCAATTGAATTGGCGTACAACAGCGAGCTGAACTGCTCTTTAGCAAGTGCCTGGAAGGGAACCCTGATCCCCTCGCCACCCGGAGACAATTCGCCTAATACTAAGCAGTTCGAGCTCGCTGTGTCTTGGTAGTGTGCCGCAGCTGTCGAATTCAATGCAAGAATGACATCAGCATCATGCCGCGGCGCGTTCGGTCCTGATGCCCGGATGCGATAGGAGCTGTTGCCACCCCGAATTCGGGATTCGTATTCCTTCGATGTGAAGACGCTGACTCCAGATCGCAGCAAGGCACGCGCAACGACATCGCCAACGGTTTGTATGCCTTCTCCAGCGGATCCGACAATGAAGATACTTCGATCTTTCACGTTACTCCCCTGATTCGAGTCCTTTATGTCGGGAGGCAACCTCGTCGGCAAGCCGATTGAGTTGCGCGTAGGTCTCTTGAGTTGGCGCGCCCTTGGCGAACACCGGATCCAACCAGGTTACTTTGAGCTGCTCGCAAAGCTGTTGGGTCTTCTCTGCTGCCTTTCCCGCCCAGCCATACGACCCGATGACGGCAGCATTTTGGAGCTTGGGACGCAGTGCCGCAGTGAGATAGGCGGCAAGCACGATACTGGGATGAGGACCGACCAACACGGTGGGCGTGCCGAAGATGACCGTCGCTGCGTCGACTAAGTGGATCGCGTATTCACCGAGATCCGTCTTTGACATATGGAACGAATGGACGTGAACCCCGCGATCATTGAGAGCCTCGATCAGATAATCCACCATCAAAGCCGTCGACTCGTGCATCGAAGTGAATGGAATCAGCGCTAGATTCTTTGGCGCATCGTGTACCCAGTGTGAGTAGGCGTCGAGAATCCATCCGGGGTTGTTGTGTACGGGGCCATGGCTGGGAGCGATCATCTCGATATCGAACGAAGACAGCTTCTCTAGATGCCCTTTGATCAAATGAGCAAAAGGCATCATGATTTCTGCGTAGTAGCGCTTAGCTGCCTCACAGACGTGTGAGCCATCGCCTGAAAACAGCTCATCAGTTGCCAGATGGGAGCCGAACAAGTCGCATGTGAACAGGAGTTTCTCTTCCTTCAGATAGGTGAGCATCGTCTCCGGCCAATGAACCCACGGGGCATGAATAAACTCAAACGTGCGGTCGCCCAGCGAGAGGGACTCCCTGTCTTCGACAGCGTGAATGCGGGCTTCAGGGATCCCGAGATGGTCGGCGATCATAGTTTTAGCCTTGGGGCTGGAGATGATCTGGATGTCGGGGTACTTGTCGAGGACAAGCGGTGCCGATCCAGAATGGTCCTGCTCGACGTGTTGGATGATAAGGTAGTCAAGGGTTTCGACGGCTTCGAGCTGGGCCAGCAGGGTCTCCGACTTGGCAGGGTCAGCTGTATCGATCAACGCTGTTTTTTCGCTACCACGAACGAGATACGAATTGTAGCTTGTGCCATTGGGAAGGGGAATGAGTTCATCAAACAGCCTTCGATCCCAATCGATGGCGCCTACCCAAGAAACTCCTGGTCTGATTTCTCTAGCTTTCAAGACATCCTCCTTCGATCCAACTCAAAACCTTCCATCGTCCGCCAGCTAGACAGCGCACAGAGAATCGGCTGCTCCAGAAGGAACGCACAGTGTTCACGGATCCATCAATCACTCGCGAATCCAACTCTCTGCGACCAGGAAAAAGCACACCCATTGGCGCTTTCTCCCATGAGCTCTTGGGGCTCACACCTTCTCGAAGAATTCCTTCGCGACGCCACATTCGGGGCAAACCCAATCTGCTGGCAGGCTCTCAAAGGCCGTTCCCGCAGCGATTCCGTTGGCTGTATCTCCAACTGCCGGATCATAGACATATCCGCATACGGTGCATACCCATTTATCCATTGATTAGCTCCTTTCCTTGCGCAATGTATTGCGATACTCATTGTAGGTCAGTGGTTCACCTTGCCCTCTCGATCCGGCGCGATCGACATCGGCGACAAACAGTGAATGCGTTCCCAAGTCGACGGTCATCTCCCGGATGACGGTGCAGTCATAGACTGCCACTGCGTCGAGCAAGAACGGAATTCCCTGTTCAGTTAAACCATGCTTGAATCCCTCGAATTTATCTACATCTCGCCCTGATTGGAATCCAAATCGCCGCACGATGTCGCCGCAAGCCGCATTGCCTCGATCCAGCACGCTGATGCAGAACTGGCCCGACTCGAGGATCATCTCGTGCGTCAACGATTTTTTCCCAACGCCAAGTGACACGCGGGGCGGGGCATTGGTGACCTGCATCAACGCATCGAGACACTGTCCATTGATCTTCTCTCCTGCCTTGGTCGTTAGGATGTACAGCCCGTGCGTAACTTGAAACAGAGCGACATTGATCGGTCCAGGCTCAGTGACGTAGGTGAATGGCATAGGTTCCTTTCTATACTTCTTGCGGTGGAAGAATGGGGCCGGCAACGCGCGTGCCGAGCTCGCGATCCGCCATGAGAAGGCCATGTCCTGAGTCGCCGATAAGTTCAAGCATGTCGATCACTGTGGACACGTTAGCCTCTTCCTCAACCTGCTCTGTCACGAACCACTGCAACATGATGGCCGCGGCGCGATCATTCTCTTCATCCGCCATCTTAGCAAGATCGTTGATCTTGCTGGTGATGAACTCTTCGTGTTGGAGAGCTGCCTTGAATGCAGCAAGAGGTGATTCCCAGACAGTTTGAGGTTTCTCCAATGCCTGCAATTCGATGCGTCCACCTCGATCATTGATGTGATTGAAGAATCGGAGCGCGTGCGCGAACTCCTCTTGCGCCTGTGCCTTCATCCACTGTGCCATGCCGTCCAAGCTCTTGGAGTGGAAAAAGGCGGCCATGGAGAAATACAGGTAGGCAGAAAACGTCTCGTGCTTAATCTGTTCGTTCATGACGTCCTGAATTCGTTGACCAATCATTTGTCTCCTTTAAGCCTCTTCATCAGAAGCTTGTGATCTGACTCTGTAGTCGTCCACGCAGGGCCCCAACCCATGAGAAGAGGTCCCAGCCTTTAGGGGCGTGATCCCATTAACGTCTTTTCTTGCCATCGAGCCAAACAGCGGGCGCTTCCATTGAAAAAAGCGCGGGGTGTCTACCAGTTCTCTCCGAGCAACTCGAAATGGGCCTGTTCGTGGGCACATGCTGGGCACAGACCTGGGGCAGCTGTTCCTTCGTGCAGGTATCCGCAGTTGCGGCAGCGCCAGACCACTTTCTCTGACTTGGCGAACACGGTCTTGCTTTCGATGTTCTTGGCTAATCCGAGATAGCGCGCTTCATGCTGCTTCTCTGCGACGGCAATGGCTGTGAAGACAGCGGCAATCTCCGGGAAGCCCTCGGTTTTTGCGACTTGAGCAAAACCGGGATACATCGTTGTCCACTCGTAGTGCTCGCCGCCTGCGCTTGCCTTCAGGTTCTCCAGTGTTGATCCGATAATGCCTGCGGGAAAAGCGGCGGTAATCGAGACTTCGCCACCCTGCAGGAATTTGAACAGCCGTTTGGCATGTTCCCTTTCCTGATCAGCCGTCTCCTCAAAGATGGCCTGCATCTGAACATACCCGTCCTTCTTGGCCTGTGATGCGAAGTAGGTGTAGCGGTTGCGGGCTTGGGACTCTCCAGCGAAGGCAGTCAATAGGTTCTTCTCGGTTTGCGTTCCCTTAAGATTCATGGTGTGTTGTTCCTCCTTGGGTGTCTTCTACGTTTGACATTCCCGGCAATAGTAGGTTGAGCGACCGCCCTGTTTAATGCGGACGATCTGGTTTCCACAACGTTCGCAAGACTCAGTTTCACGCCCATAGACGGACAAGCGATTTTGAAACTCACCTTGCTCTCCGACAGACGGATGATAGTCGGACACGCTGTGGCCAAGCGTGGTCCCTTGTCCCTGGATAGCATCATTGAGAACCGATCCGATGCTCCTGTGAAGTCGAGCAATTTCGTCCCGTTCTAGCGTTGATGAGGCTCTTTCCGGAGAGATTCCAGAACGCCACAGGGCCTCTGAGGCATAGATGTTGCCAATGCCGGCGATCCTTCGCTGATCCAGAAGAAAGGGCTTGATGGGCGAGCGCGATCTTGCTGTCATCTGGGCCAGTGCCTCGCTCGTGAACGCGGTACTCAAGGGCTCGACGCCCAATTGAGGGTTAAAGCCCTTTGGATAGAGGATGACCGTGCCCAATCGTCGCGGGTTGATGAAATAAACGCGTTCGCCTGAATCTAAATGAAGGATCATCCGCGTGTATCGTGTCTCCTCGGTACTACGCTGCAGGCGCAGCCGCCCCGACATGCGAAGGTGGATGACAAGATCTCCGGCGGTACCAAGCCCGATGACGATGTGCTTGCCGCGGCGGTCGACAGACGAGATTCTCGCTTCGGAAAGCTTGGATTCATCCAAATTGAGTCGCTGGTCGAGCACTTCGGCGCGGCGGATCAAGGTACCCACAATCGGCTGCAAGCAGCGGACGAAGACTTCGACTTCAGGAAGCTCAGGCATCGGGTGATTCACCCCCTTCTTCAGATGATGAGTCACTTAGAGAAAGCGTCTTTGACACGTTCTCCTTGTCGCTCTTCGTCGGGGACGTAGAAGCATTCGGCGGCAGCGAACGCGCTTGCTTTCTTTTGGTGGACGCTTTCGACGAGTCTTTCAACATTCTCTTCTCGGCGTCCGCCTGCAGGCATGCTCTGCAAACGCCGTAGGCGTAGGTGCGAACGGACTCCACGCGATGGCCGTGCACGTTGTCATTTAAAGTGAGATCCTTGTCCATCACAACGTCATAGACCGTGCAGCACAACCTACAGCGGAAGTGGGCGTGAGGTCCAAGGTCAGCGTCGTAGCGCGCGACTGCAGGATCAACAGTGATGCGAAGGATGAGACCCACACGAGCCAACGCCTCCAGCGTATTGTAGACCGTGGCCCGGGAAACTGACGGGAACGTCTCACGCACCGCCAGAAGGACTTGATCTGCTGTGGGATGCACCGTCGTCTTTTCCAAGCAGTCGAGGATCGCCAACCGCTGAATGGTCGGGGTCAGCCCCGATTCTCGAAGTCTGTTTGAACGGTCCAAGGGTAGCATATCAGACGAAGTATAACTTTAGATAATGTCTAAATCAAGAGGCCACTGAAAGTCTTAGGAAGCGAGGCCCCCCAGCCAATCGCTGTCGGCTTTCGAGAACTTCCGATTCATGATATGGTTACGACATGAGACCGAATTTGTCGCTATCCAGGATCACCCCATTCGTAGGATTGTGTTTTGCCGTGCTGTGGTTGGGCGGATGCATGTGGATGTTCAATACGGATCCCATTGCCCGATTTACGGCCACGCCAGGAGGCGGAGCCGCCCCGTTGGATGTTTGGTTTGATGCAACATCGTCTTCAGACGCTGATGTCGGGGATGAGCTGTCCTTTTCCTGGAATTTCGGAGATGGCGCCCAAGACGTCGGCATGACGTGCTCCCACCGATTTGCGGTACCCGGCATCTATCGAGTGCAACTCACAGTAGATGACGGTTGGGGAGGTACGGCAGGTGCTTATCTGGATGTCACCGTGAGCGAAAGCGCTCGAACCTACTACGCCATTGTGGTGGGGATCGCCAACTACTATGAAAACCCGCTGCAATACACGGATGATGATGCGTGGGCGTTTGCGAATCGTCTGCTGCAATCTCCTAGTATGTGGGATGCGAACAACATCGTGTTGCTGCTGAATCGAGACGCGACGACCACGAATTTCGTGGCAGCAGTGAATGCGATTTCTGCTCAAGCCACGCCGAATGACGCGTTGGTCATCTTCTACTCGGGCCACGGAAGCCAATGGGGCGACAGGGCGCCGTTTGATGAAGCCGATGGCATGGATGAAGCCCTTTGCTTCATCGATGCAGACATGACCGACGATGGACTGGCGTCGGTGTTGCGCAACGTCTCTGTGGGGCAGTTGCTCGTACTCGTGGATGCCTGCTACTCAGGTGGCCTCATCCGGGGGCAATCTGAAGATGCCAGCGCATCGGTGTCGATCGGTGTGGGGCTTGGCGAGGATCTAGTTCGCGATCCCGAAATAACGAAGGATCTCGGAGAGCTAGGTCGCAGTGTGGTTGTGATCTCTGCATCTGCTGACTATGAATACTCCATTGAATGGACCAACTTCGGGCATGGCGTGTTTACGTACTACTTGCTCGATGCCATGACTGGGCTGGCGGATGTTTATGGCAATCATGACGGCTTGATCTCAGCAGAGGAATGCTACGCGGTTCTGGCACCCAATGTGGTCAGTTTTACGTCATCGATCGGGCAAGTTCATCATCCGCAGATCCTTGATTCCTCCATTGGAGAGCTGATCTTCGCTAAGTAGTGTTTGTTGTTGAGGGGTTGGGTCTGCTCGCATCTCAGAAATCCGTCTCTTGACTGACTCTTCCCTATCAGGATCAAACTAGGCTAGGAAGTGGCTTGCCGTATAATAGATTTCGTTCAGGCAGACCCTGTTGAGAGGAGGAGTGATGCGCGCGTTTTTGATCTCTTGTGCTGTATGTTTTCCCATCCTCGCGATCAATTACCTCATCACGCGAGTTCTGGGACTCCCAATACTCACGGTAATCTTCAACGTTACAGTCGGAATAATCGCTGGAAGCATGTATGGCTTGTTTGCCAACCAGACGGAGAATCGACCATCGCTAGTTTGGCTGTTGATAGGCAGTGCAATCACAGGTATCGTCGTCACCTCTGTACAATACTGGGTCATTCTCGGCGTGAGCATCTCTTCATACTGGGGAGCCTTGCTCGGAGGGGTTGGAGCAGTTGTCTATCTGGCTTTCAAGCACCCGCGCAGAGGCAAAGAGGATCCTGATCGAGAAGATCGATTTCAGCAGGCCATCAAATATCAAGGTTGTCGGAACGAGGACACGTCTGAAGAAAATCAGGACGGCGGCCAGTCTCTCAGTGAGGCTGGATCTCTGGGCACTAGTCTTAACGAGATACGCGAATGAACTAGGGCGATCGCAGAGCTGGTGTGCGAAAGGCAATCGCTCAAAGGGCCGTCCCAGAACTAGGGTTGAAGAGGCGATGAATAATGACCTGTGCCCCTGCTCCTCAACAGGCTCACGAAGGGGCTTGATGACACCAAGGAGTAGACTACTCGGTTGTATTCAGCCAAACCTGATTCGGCCCGCCCTGTCCGTAGATGGCAACGAATAGGTCGAGATCACCGTCACCATCCAAATCTCCGATACCACTAACTCCCTCCATCTCTGCAAGACCAAGGCGTAGGCCTGAATCGATGTAGCCGCCGTTTCCGTCATTGACGCCAATGACGTTCACATTCTCATGACAGCCGAGGAAGACATCAAGAGTGCCGTCGCCGTTGAAATCCCCAAGAGTGACTCGAGCCATGCCGACACGGAAACGAGGTTCTGAGGCAGACGTGAAGTGACCCGTTCCGTCGTTGATCAGAAGGGCAAGAGGCGATTCCAATGAGAATCCGCCATTGGCGGAAACCAAGTCGAGGTCCCCATCATTGTCAATATCTCCCAGTTCCATGCCCCCCGGGATGAAGGAATGAGGTGCATTGACAGACGCTGCTTCCTCGAACAGGTTGTTGCCGACACTCAGCAAGACGAGGTAGCCACCGCTGAATTGCTGAGCCACTGCATCCACATCCCCATCGCCATCGAGGTCGCCCCATGCGGGCAAACCTGGAATTTGCGTGCCGAGGGGATTGAATTGTCCGGATCCGTCATTGATGTATACGCGACTCGATCGGTCCGAATAGTAGATGCCAGCATCGAGGTCTCCGTCGCCTTCCAGGTCAAACAGTGAGACGAAATTGCCAGAGCGAGATGTGTCTCCAAGATCCTCATTGGCTGCAGTGAAGAGCCCCAAGCCATTGTTGAAATACACACGAGTTGGAACTGAGCTTGAGGCTCGCGTGATGAGCAGATCCAAATCACCATCTCCATCCAAATCTCCGATACCGACACCATGGGCGGAGTCACCGAGGCGCTGATAGGAATTGAAGAAATGGCCCGAGCCATCATTCATCCAAATTTCGCTTTGAGTGGGCATATTGGCGAAGACAGCGTCCAGATCTCCGTCTTGATCCAAGTCGCCCAGAGAGACTTGGAACGTGGCCGTGCTGCCGTAACTACCATCCAGAAGGAAGGATACGTCTTGGAGAGCGTCTTGTGATGCGTCTTGGCAGACAGCGCCAAGAGCGAATAGGACAAGGCCTAGAACGATGTTCGGGAAAAGGCTATGTCGCTTCATTGGGCTCCTTGTCTTCTCAAAATCAGGTTTACCCTGTGCGGTAGTCCCATAACACATTCATGATCGACCAGGTCTCGCCGCATTTGGAGAGGTGAAGATAATCGACAAATTCCTCGGACACAATCTTCACGGTGGCCATCGTCTCGGTCTGGTCGAGGATGGTGACTTCTTTGAGCCCCTGCGAGGGGTTTTCGCTGCGCCCCCGACCTGCAGCGGTGGCCTGCAACCATCCACGCTTTGTCTACGTGCCATAGGTCCTCTTGAGATACGATTCGGCGTTTGGCTAGGCATTGAGACAACGCGCGATCCATCCTGGAGGCATCCGTTTCGTACCATCCTTCGATGTAATCCAGAGCAACGCTGTTGATCATCTGTTCTTGGTTAACGATTCTCCTCTGCAGCAAGAGCCATTTCCCGATCCACAAGGGCAATCGGCAGATGGTGGGTGGAGCTGCCCAGATATGTGGCCAAACCGTTGCTGGACGGCTTCGTCGGTGAAGGCTTGAATTTCGATGGCATATCCGCCGGGATCCTTGAGAAAGAAACTCCTCACGGGGACGTCGGCGATCCTGGCGGGCGGCCCCAAAACTTCAATCGAAGGCTCATTCTGCAGGTGGGCGTACCAGGCGTCGACATCCTCGACAACAATGGAGATGAGGGTCCCCGAACCCACGGGCGTCTCAACAGGACCACGGCGCGCCGTGACGATCCCCACGTGGGCTGAACCATGAATGCGATAAACACGCGCCCAGCCTTGGTCCTCAATCAAGGGAAGGCCGAGGACCTCTCGATAAAAGAGGTCCCCGGCTTCCATGTCTTCATAGGTCAGAAATGTGATGCCCGCGTAAGGCGCCCTCATGCTAGATATGCAGACGGGATTCAATGATGGACATGAGATCCGATGCCTGCACTCGTTCCTGATTCGTGGTATCGCGATCGCGCAAGGTGACCGTTCCATCCTCGATGGTCTGGTGGTCGACGGTCACACAGAAGGGTGTTCCCGATTCGTCCTGGCGTCGGTAGCGTTTGCCGATGGACCCCTTTTCATCATAGAACACGTTCCAACGTTGCTTGAGTCTGCGGTACAAATCAGCGGCGAACTCCGGCTGTCCATCCTTCTTCACCAGCGGGAAAACAGCCACCTTGATTGGAGCCAACCGCGGATGCAGGCGAAGAACGATTCTCTCTTGCTCAACACCCTTTTCATCCGGGATGATGTCTTCATCATAGGCCTCGCATAGGAATGCCAGCGTGGTGCGGTCGGCGCCCGCAGACGGTTCGATGACATGAGGGATGTACTTGGCTTGCGTGCTGTCATCGAAATAGGACAGGTCCTTGCCACTTCCTGGATGAACGGGCTGGCCATGCTCGTTGCGTTCGACGACGAGTTCATCCCCGTCGCGGATGAGTTTGCCCTCCATGTGGCTACGGAGATCAAAATCACCGCGATGAGAGACGCCTTCGAGTTCTCCGTATTGGCCATCCTCGAGGAAGGGGAACGCGTACTCAATGTCTGCGGTTCCGCAGCTGTAATGCGCTCGCTCTGCTGCTTCGTGCTCGCGCAACTGAAGCTTCTCCGACTTCAATCCGAGCGAAACGTACCAAGCGACGCGCTTGTCGCGCCAATAGCTGTACCAGTCCTGTGAACTCTCAGGCGCACAGAAGAACTCGATCTCCATTTGTTCGAATTCGCGAGAGCGGAATGTGAAATTACGGGGCGTGATCTCATTGCGGAACGACTTACCGATCTGTGCGACACCGAAAGGGACCTTCACGCGGGAGGTCGACAGGACATTCTTGAAGTTCACGAAAATGCCCTGAGCTGTCTCTGGGCGCAAGTAGGCCTCTGATTTGGGATCGATCAGCGCGCCGACGTAGGTCTTGAACATCAGATTGAACTCGCGCGGCTCCGTCAAGTCGCAGGCATCATGTTCGCCCGGCTTCTTGCTCGGCTTGTTGGGGCATTGGCTGTCATGCAGCTGATCGGAGCGGAAGCGAGACTTGCACGTCTTGCAGTCGACAAATTCATCTGAGAAGAGGTCATAATGGCCGCTGGCTTTCCACACCTGCGGATGCATGATGATGCTCGTGTCCAAGCCCACCATCGAGTAGGCATCGGGCGCACCAGCAGGCGCTATGGTGTCATCGTGGCCGGATACCATATCACGCCACCACGCATCCTTGACGTTCCTCTTCAACTCGACGCCGAGGGGGCCGTAATCCCAAAAACCGCCGATACCGCCGTAGATCTCGCTCGATTGAAAGATGAATCCACGTCGCTTGCACAAAGCGACGACCTTCTCCATGGTGGTCTGATTGCTACTCATGGCAGCCTCCTAAGTGTGAGATCTACAGGCGCAAGTGACGTAGTCACGAGACAGCAGAGTTGGATTATACCGAAGAACTAGGCTGATGAAGGATTACTTGTCTTCTAGCGCCACAAAGCCAAGAGATGCGTACAAATGCTGCGCAGGCTGATTGCCTTCTGTCACGATGAGCGTCAGCTGCGTTTCTCCCCGCTCGATGAGGGCATTGATCGACCTTTGGAGAAGGAATCGAGCCATCCCCTGACCTTTGAATTCAGGTCGCGTCATGGTAAACACGACAAAGGGCCCGTCAACGGGCTCGTACCAACTGATCAGGCAAGCCGAAGAGATGAATTCGCCGCTTTCGATGACAAACGAGCACTCGGGGATCAAGCAACCGTAGTCTCCAGCCAT
>JAHITR010000231.1 GCA_018817505.1 Candidatus Bipolaricaulota bacterium
CCTTACCCTTCTTTGCCACAGTGGTTGCTCTGGTACTCTACTCAGTTGTGGAACAGACGATGTTGAAGAGAGGCCTGCTGAAGTTGAAGTAGTAGCTTGCGATGAATATGACGTGGGCGGCAGTTCCAAAGCAATTCTCGGCTACCAAACGTCACGCATTGAACACACCACGGCACGTTGAGGCATCGCGCACAACCCAGACGCGCCTTGAGTTGACGTCCTCTCTATCGTAGATGGAACTCGGCGGCACCATTCCCCTTTGGAATCAACCTGGGTGTGAGCCGTTCATTGCAGGGTTCGACTGCCCCGATCTGGCTGTTGATCGGCTTCTCACTGGCTCCCGGGATTCACCAATGTAACCGGGCGCTCATTCCATCGGTTTCCTTGTAACGACAGGGTCGGCGAACCGCTGGGCAGTTGCTTCTGGGCTGTCTCAAAACATCACTCGCGTTCCGGAGACGTCCGAGCGGTGGTGGCATCGCGTGCAAGGTATGAGCCAGCTTCCCCGCAAATGGGAAGCTGGCCCGCACGCAACTTACGTCACAAGATCGGTGTCGATTCGCCTTTTGCGAGAGGCGATGGGCACTGTCCTGTGTCCTAGTGAAGCTCCTTCAGACAATCCTCCATGATCGCCAACCCTGTATCAATCTGCTCTCGGTTAATAATCATGGGGGGAATCAAGCGGAGCGACGAAGCTCCCGCGGCCATCAGTAGCAAACCTCTTGAGAAGGCCGCTTGAATGAGTTCATCACGCTGCTTGCCCGCGGGCGTCTTCTTCTCATCTTTGACCAACTCGATCCCGATCATCAGGCCCATCCCGCGGATGTCTCCAATGATAGAGTAGCGCTTTTGAAGCTCATCCAATTGCGCCCTAAGGTACTCGCCTTGAATGCGCACGTTCTCAAGGATCTTCTCTTCATCAATCACTCTCAGAACAGCTTTGGCAGCCTCCATAATGACCGGACCACCGTTCAGTGTTCCCTCATGGGCATTATCGTCCCAATCCATGACTTCCCTTCTGGCGACGGTGGCCGCTGCAGGGAAGCCGTTGGCGAAGGCTTTGGACATCGTAATGATGTCAGGTTCGAACCCAAAGTGTTCGCACGCGAACATTTTTCCAGTCCTTCCATATCCCGTCTGCACTTCATCAGCAATCATCAGGATGCCGTGCTTCTTCGCCAGATCAGACAGAATCGTGAAGAACTCCTTGGGAGGAACGATGTATCCACCTGCCCCCTGAACGGGCTCGAATAGGATGAACGCTGTCTCATCTGGAGCGATGATTTTCTTGAAGACGACGTCCGTGAGGTAATTCATACACTCCATATCGCACCCGGGGTATGTCCGATTGAACAAGCACCGATAACAGTATGGATAGGGAGTAAACTGCGCGATGGGATAAAGGGGTGAGAAGCCTCTCCGAGCCGCAAGGTTTGTTGTCGTGAAACTCGTTGCCCCCATGGTTCTGCCGTGGAACCCATTGATGAACCCAACACCATATGCACGGCGAGAATGCCACTTGGCCATCTTAATCGCCGTGTCGATCGATTCACTGCCGCTGTTCGAGTAGAACACGCGCTTCGGGAAGTCGCCGGGCGTGACCTTAAACAGCATTTCAGCCAGTTCTACCTGGGGGAGTGTGTAGTAGTCGAGGCTATTCACAAAAACGAGGGCATCCAGCTGCTTCTTAACAGCTTCTATGACTTTCGGATGCCGATGTCCCACACCGGTGACACCGATGCCGGACCCAAAATCAAGAAAGACGTTGCCATCGATGTCTTCGACATAGACGCCTTCCGCCCTGACCCCCACGAGAGGTGCAGTACGTGTTAGCGATGGAGAAAGCATGGCTAGGTCTCTCTCGATAACTCCCTGTGCCTTCGGGCCTGGGAGGGAAGTAACGATCTTCGGGCCGGTGTAGTTCATGTCCACCCCTTGATACGGATTGGCTGGAAAATTAATTTATACTATGGCGCGTCCTGGCACCTGTCAAGGCAGTTCGGCACCGAGGTTGGTTCAGCAACAGGGACATCATTTGCACCTACCCGGTGGGACCAAAACACGACGTCTATTTTCGGGCACGTGCGTTCACAACGTGTCGAGTCGCGCGGAATCGCTTTCGTCACGACGTAGCAGCCAACTGCACGGGTCGATGCGTGAATGCCTCTGGCACACACGGCACTGGCGGGGTTGGATGACCGTACTGAGGTCTGAATCGTAACCAGATAATTTCCTGACTCCGCGGGTTCCCTGTGTATGATGTTCCCGCGTGCAACACCCATCGAAGAGATTGCGAGGATCGACGTTTCCTCACAGACAAAACCTCGGCATGAAAGCCCTGATGTGGCGATAGATTCCATATGCCAGCGCGGTCACTCAGCCAGCTACGACCTTCTTCGCGACGTCGACGATCATGTCGGGGTGGCCTTCGCCCGCGAACTCGAATCGCACGTTTTCGGCACCGAATGCGCTGCTAATGGACTGAAGCGTCGCTTTCGCGGAGTTTTGAACCTCTGATTGAAGGTTCCCGATCAATTCGACGGCTTGCTGCTCGGCATGCCCTCTGGCTGCGGCGACCAACCGGTTCTTGTCTGCCTCGCTGAATCGACCGCCAACAAACCCAGAAACGAGCTCGGGCAGAAGCCAAGGAAGAAATCGCGACCCTTGCTCATCATAAAAACGAATGTCGCGAATGTGCACTTCATGCATACACGGCGGCATCGAGATCACGTAGCCTCCGCTGGGTAGCTCCTTGATCTGGAAGTCCGGTCGCCGCAGGTCATATCTGAAATCGATCTCGAACTCAAAGATCATCGCCATCTTCCGGCCCGAGATGGCCCAACTGAGGTACTTCGCACCGAATTCTCCCCACGTATGGTCTGTTTGCGTCACGATCTCTTTCGTGAAGGCTTTGAAGACCGACAGGTGTCCGATTGACCTCATATGCTGAATCGTCGAATGGATCGTGACCTCATGTCGTGCCCTCCGGCTGCGCAGTAGCGCGACGAGCGAAACAAGCAACCCGACCAGCAGAACCGCAACGATAATACTCAGAACTGTCGTTCCCACGATTCACCTTCTTTGTCAAAGCGAGGAGTGATCTCCCCTCGCGTGTTCGCATGATACAGGCAGAGACGCTCCCTGCGGAAATGTCACTCCAGGTGCTCACATTTGCCGATGCGGTCTGAAGCCAATCCTCATTCCCTAGTTCGGGCAAATGAAAGTGATTTCGAGATCATTCAGCTGGGTGTTAGGTGTCTAAACAACAGTGAGTCAGGTTGCCCCCCCGGCATAGGAGATCTCAAGGAACATCCCGAGGAGACTCCCATTGGCAATCAACGACGCAACTCGTTTCCATACGGCGGCAATCAATCCGATTTGCTCCACGCCGTCTGGCCCGACGTCGCCGAAGCACGACACATAGAAATCACCAGACCGGACAAGAAATGCCGTGGATTCATGCGGAGCGGAGCGCTGCGACTGACAGGATAGGCTTCCGTGCCCGGAATCGGTGTCTCGACGCCAGGTGCGAGTATGGAGTAGTGGTAGTAGACCGCACGGGTAAGGTTCGATCTGCCAGGAACTGCAAAGTCACAGAGATTGCCAAGTTCGTCAGCCGGTCGAATCCCGGTCGTAAGGGCTTCGGCATCGAGCGCAATCGCCTCACTGGCAGCACCGGGAGGCAACAGCAGCATCCTGCAAATGACGATGATGCGCTTTGCCGGCCAGATAGTGCCACGCCTTGGTCAGCTCACAACTGCTGACGTGCGCAAGATGTGAGGTGCTAGCCCCGTGAGACGAGATTTGGCAATCCAACTCATTCACGCGTACACAACCGCTTGGGTTAATCAGGATCTCGGACAGTGCCTTGCTGTACTCGGTGACGACGTTGTGATCACCGAGTATGATGGCACAGCATTCAGAGGAATCGACAGGATTCGTCAATGGTTTAGCGATTGGCACCAGCCTCCTGTGAATGGACGCGTTGATCGCTGGATCGTTGAGCACATTGTGTTTGACGAGTATTGCGGCACTGTGGCTGCTGAGTGGGAGTTTGAGCGCACATGCTGTGGCGAGACGAGCCTCTTCCACGGGGCCAGCTCTTCACATTCCATGAGGAAAGAATCGTGTACGTCCGTGAGTACCGACGGAACGGTACATTGATCGACCGAGTAGGGTAGGGCAGGAGCGGCTGGTGGGAATAGGTCCTGCCGAGCGAAAGGAAAGTAGGAATGCCGACAGAGAAAGAGAAGATGCTGGCAGGCGACTTCTACATTGCGTCAGATGAGACGCTGAGTGCTGAGCGCCTCCGAGCACGAGAGCTGTTGCACCAATTGAATATTCTCGCTCCTGGCGGAACGCCCGGAGCCTACCGTGAGATCGTCCGAGGGCTGCTGCCCAATGCCATGCCTCCAACGTGGATTCAGCCGCCGTTTTATTGTGACTATGGAATTCACATTCATGCTGGCAAAGACGTCTTCTTCAACTTCAATTGCGTCATTCTCGACTGCGCGCGCGTGGATATTGGCGCGTACACGCAGTTTGGTCCAAATGTTCAAATTTATGCAGCATCCCATCCATTGTCCGCAGATGCAAGACGACGGCAACTGGAGTGCGCAAAGCCGGTTTCCATCGGAATGGATTGCTGGATTGGCGGGAACGTCGTGATTTGTCCGGGAGTCACCATCGGAGATCGCTGCGTCATTGGCGCGGGATCCGTAGTCACCAAAGACATTCCCGATGACACGCTCGCCGTGGGGAATCCGGCCAAGCCTATCCGCAAGCTAGATCGGGAAGAACCTCG
>JAHITR010000232.1 GCA_018817505.1 Candidatus Bipolaricaulota bacterium
CTCCCCGTGTATGGGCAAGAAGTATCTCCGGAATTGCCCTGAGATAGATCGAGACGGTCGTCAACAGGCCTAGGTTTGTGCGCTCCTATTTCGGGCCTATCAAGTCAATCTGGCAGATTCGCTGAGCGATCCTCCAACCCGAGGGCGTCCTGACAAAGGTATCCTCGTACTCCCCCAGGACGGCTGGGCCCTGAATGTGGCCGATCTTCTCGCCAGGCTTGGCATCGGCACGATAGAGGCTCAGGTAGGTGGTTGCCGTGATGTTGTCTTCTTGTGCAGATGTGACGTGGAAGTTGTTGCATACGTGCCTGGAGATCCGTTCGGTCTTGGCCTCACGAAGCCCCATTCTGGCGCGGATCTGATCCTTGCCCTTCCAATCTTCTCGTGTGAATCGAATCACCGCGTCGTCGGTGAACAGATTGGCCGTCTTTGTCGCTTCTCCGTGATCGATCAGATAGCAGTAGGCTGTCGTTAGCTGCTGGCACTCGAAGATGTCTTGCAGTGTCGTGTCTGATTTCATGCTGCTCCTTGATGTGAATCCGTGTTTCGGTTTGCCGCCATCAGCGGGTTGAGGGAAAGAGCAATAAAGCGAGCCATTGGCTGCGCGCTCTGCTCGGCCCGCATGGCGATGAGCGCGCCCTCCCATCCTGTGAGCAAATGGCAGGCAATGATCCTTGCGGAAGCGGGAAGCGCCATCTCGCCATTGGCTTCCGCCTCCACCACCAAATGGGTGAACGCATCGGCGATCCGATTCCATGCCGTCTGCAGATCCTTTCGAAGCCGCTCGTTGACATCGCCAATTTCCGCAAGCAGATTGCCGATTGTGCATCCATGGGCGAATCCTGATCCTTCCAGCTCGGACATCATGTCTGAGAAGTATGCGGTCAGCCGTTCGCCAGGAGACAGATCTACTCGCGCGCCGTACACGAGGAGGCCCTGGGCAATGGCATCGCCGTACTCGGCGATCACCGCCGCTGCAAGTGCTTCCTTGCTGGCGAAGTAGTAGTTGAACGAACCCTTCGGAATTCCCGCGGCTGTAGCAATCTGCTGGATTCCGGTCCCATGGTAGCCCTGATCTCGAAAGAGGCGGATGCCTTCTGAGATCAACCTGGCACGGACCGAGGGTTCTTGGGTCATGATTCGTCCTCTCCGCGGATCTCGACGAGCGCCTGCTCGGCGTCGAGAACCTCAGTGAGGAAGAAGCCTCGGGCCATAAGTGCTGTCTCACGTTCAGTGCGCAGGCGATAGATGTCGCGCTTGCCCTCTTGGGCGATGCGGCTCTTGGGATCCGCTCCGACGGCCCAGTCAATGACATGGCAGGCAAGATCGTATCGACCTTGGGCGGCCAGTTCACGTGCGCGACGCACCAAATGATCAGATCCCCCAGCGAGTTGTGCAATCTCGCGAGCCTGATCGCCATCTGGCGCAGGCAAGAGATGACTTCCGACGCCATCCCACCAGCCACCCCAGTTGCGCAGCAGATCGCCCACGATGAACTGGCTATGGTTGTAGACGCTTCGCAGATAGGGAAGGCAGGCCAACGCTGGATCGGGCTTCACACAGTGGAGGATGTGGTCACACGACTCGCCGCGATTCATTCGCGCCCTCACTTGCTCGATGAGGGATCCCAGGTACGCTACGTGTGCTTGCAGCATCGTGCGGATCGGTTCCCGTCCGTGCAAGACGAGATCGTGACCTGGGCAGAGCCATTCCGCATCCAGTGAAAGCATCTGTTCCAGCGCGCGAAGCCACGCCACGGGATAGCGCTGAACCTTCAGTGGATTGCCGCTGTTGGGGATCTTCCAGGTTGCCAAGTCGCCCACAAAGAGCATCCCTCTTCCGGGGAACCAGATCAACGCGTGATCGTCAGTCTCTCCCTGAGCTGCTCGAAACTCGACGCGCTCGCCGCCGATGTCGTGGTGAAGGAATTCCCGGAACGTTTTAGTAGGTCGAAGGAAGCCTGCAGGGAAGCTTAACTCGGGGGCGGCGAACTGCTTGCGATTGATGTGCTCATTGAACCCGTGCATCTCCTCGTATCGCTCGAAGCGGGCGAGGCAGTTCTCCTGCGCCACGACCTCTGGCGATTCTCCCGCATCAAGGAAGACTTTGAAGTTGGAGACGTGATCGGAATGCCCGTGTGTGTAGGCGACCAGGATCACCGGATCGGGACTCCATTGACGGATCACCTTGAGATACTCGGCTTGGTGTTTCTCATGCCCGGGATCGACAAGGATCAAGCCATTGCCTGTCCTCAGCACATAGGTGTTTGCTGTGCCCGCCAGCATGAGAACATCGGGGGCAATCTGTTCCCAAGACGGGCGAGATGAAAGCCTATCCCAAGACGGACATAGGTCAGTTGTTACCCATGAGGAAGTTGCCTTCTGCATTTGAATCCTCCTCTTGCCCTGCGGAAGTAAGGTGAACGAACAAGAATGAAAACAAGACTAGACGATCGTCTAGTCAACGTCAACCCGGCACGGATTCGATCCTTCAAGGCGAAGAAACCCTCCGGAAATGCCCGAGATCGAGACGGTCGCTAGCCATGCGTAGTCTGCGCGCGTTGTGTCAAGCGTTCGATTCCCCGAGCCTTCGAAGCCGTTTCAATTCGACGAGCAACATGGGAAGAGCGATGACTGCCGAAAGCGCATCGGTCACAGCAAACGCGATCCACACACCCGTCGATCCGAAGAAGTGTGAAAGAATCAACACGCACGGGATGATCAAGATGATGCCACGTAGCAGCGAGATGACGAGCGCCTCACGAGCGCGGCCAATTGCCTGATAGAACCCGCCAACAATCGCCTGCACTGCGAACAAGGGAATCACCAGGGCAATCCATCGAAGTGCCGAGATGCCCACTTCAATC
>JAHITR010000233.1 GCA_018817505.1 Candidatus Bipolaricaulota bacterium
GACGCCAACTTGAGCATGAGTGGTGTGCTCGAACCGGGAGCATTCGGTAGCAAGATTGAGCTGACCGCCACTGGGGATAGCGTCGTTCGATCGATCGCCGTCTTCTTTAATTTGGATGAGTACGCAAACATCCAGACTGCTGCCTGTGCCATGCCGTTTACCTATGCCGAAGCGCGATTTGCCATTCCTCTCGATTGCTGCGAATCGCTTGTCTATGCAGACATCCGCTGGAATCTTCGGGGTCAGACCCTGCCTTTTGCATAATTCGCAATGCACCGCTATCCTATTTCCATTCTTCGGGGTCAGACCCTGCCTTTTGCATAATTCGCAATGCACCGCTATCCTATTTCCATGGCTCACCCTCTAAGGATTGAGTTTGAAGGTCTGCCTTCGGCCACTCGATAGACTCGAGTGGCTTGCGAGTTTCTTCGCAACTCGTGTCCGCTGTCACCAGTCGTGGCGAGAATGCTGGGAACTCGTAGTCACGAGTACCTTGGAGTTCTTTCAGATCTCAAATCCTGGTAGAGATGGATTGGAAGACAAGGATCACGCCAACTTCTTCGTGGATCCGAATCACTGATGGGGTCAGTTACCGATGGTATTGCCAGCAAGAGCTGCCCCTATATCTACTGCTCGCTCAGTATGAACGTATGTGTGAATAGCCGCGCGGACTATTAACATAATCCGCCAATTATGTTAATATGATTCCCGGCTGTTATCGTCTTGTTTAATAAGGAGATCTGAGCGCAGTGAACATCAAGCAATTCACTGATCAATCGGCAGGTCGTGTGGTGCAAACGGAACGGGGATATCAAGCGTTCGTACCGAATCCGCTTCCCCCTGCTTTTTCGTGGACACCTTCGGCCGTAGCGCTGCTGTCTCGCGCGGATCGTGCCCTAGGTGAGCTCGCAGGCATCGGGCGCGCACTTCCGAATCCACATCTTCTGATACTGCCGTTTGCCCGTCGAGAAGCAGTCTTATCATCGCGAATCGAGGGAACTCAGGCCTCCCTCTCTGATCTTTTTGCCTATGAGGCTGCACCGAACCCCGATGCGGCCGGGGATGTGCGAGAGGTATTCAACTACATCCGCGCACTCGAATATGGACTGGCACGCCTGGATGATCTTCCCTTGAGCCTACGTCTCATTCGTGAGATCCATGAGCAGCTGATGCACGGAGTGCGTGGAGAACACTCCACTCCCGGTGAGTTCCGCCGAAGTCAGAACTGGATTGGCCCGTCCGGTTGTCTTCTGAATGATGCGACCTACGTTCCTCCGCCAGTTGAGGAGATGCGCGCTTGCTTAGGCGATTTCGAGCAATTCTTGTACACAAGGAGTGATATCCCTCCCCTGGTTCAACTTGCGCTGCTCCATTATCAGTTTGAGGCTATTCATCCGTTCATAGATGGAAACGGCCGAGTGGGGCGACTCGTAATCATCATGCTCCTCTGCCTCTGGGACCTTCTCCCACAGCCACTGCTCTATCTGAGTGCGTACTTCGAAGCAAATCGGCAGACCTACTACGATTTGCTCCTGTCCGTTACCCATCGCGGTACGTGGGAGGAGTGGATACGTTTCTTCCTTGAAGGAGTCGAGAGTCAGGCCCGCGATGCGATCAGTCGCTCCCACCGGATTCAGGATCTTCGCCGTGGCTACCGGATGCGCTTCCAGACCACGCAATCCTCCGCCAGACTCCTCCAGGTCGTCGACCTGTTATTCGGCGCGCCGATCCTATCTGTGAAGCAGGTGAAGGACGCCCTAAACGTTTCCTTCCCCTCCGCCAATCGGTACATCAAGCAATTGCAGGACGCAGGCATCATTCGTGAAATCACTGGGCAAACACGCAATCGCCTCTACAAGGCCGAAGAGATACTGAACGTGATCGATGGGCCAATCAATAGCTAGATCGGCGGGGCACAGAAACTCACGAGATGATGCAACAACATCGCCCATATCCGCCTGCCTGCCCCATCTTCACCTCAACAATGCCTAACTGGTCTTCGGTATCTCCCATCGGAAGAGGGCAAATTTTGCGTCGCGCCGCCTACCGCCAGAAGTAGCTCATCACGACTAGTCACTAGCACAACAGAGAACTGCTTCTCTTGCGTTCAGCGTTATTTTGGGAATACAGCGAAATGCGTTTCCTCATTAGAACGGTACCAACATCTGACCACGCTCAGAGAACGCACGACACGCTGGAAGCAAGCCGTGATGGAAGCTCGAGCTACTCGCTCAAAGACGTCGCCGGCGGTCTTGATCGCAATATCGCTGGCATCGGTGCACTTCTTGACGATTTATGCCCTGAACAGCGCCTTTTACCGCATGGTATCCCTCTTTGTATGACAGTTGCATATTTCTCAATCTTGTGATAATCTGAAGCTCCGATTGGAGGCACACATGAAGCGCACGTTGCACCCTCGCCGTCGAATGATATTCCTGCTCCTGATATCCCTCGCGCTTTGCTCTGTAGCATTTGGGGAGGGAGATGATGTGGCGATCTCTCCTAGGTACGGAGTAATACGCGAAACGGGAGGAGTCGCAACGACAAGTCCCTTTATTCCACACGAATACTCTGGGAGTGTGGGCACGAGCCTTGCGGTTGCAAGCGAACCGTGTGTCGGGGATTTTGATGGTGATGGATATGCTGATTATTGTTTGCCGCAATTTCTGGAGGGGTATGGCGATGGGGATCATACGATTGAAGCCAGGTTTCTTGCCATCGTAGGCTTTGGAGACGGACAAGGTGGCATTGACGATGGCAAAGGTGAATCTGGGTATCGAGAGATTGATGGTGTCTTTCCCGAAGTGCTTGATTGCGGAGATCTAGATGAAGATGGATGTGACGACATCATCACAGTCACCTACTCTGATTCAAACGACGAGGCTTACGCGAGCACTTCGCGACACTACAGCGTGTGGTTTGGCAACGAAGACAGTACTTTCAGTCGCGTCAATATGCTGGGAAACGACGCCTCGCACTATGCCCTGAAACTTGTCGATTCTAATGCTGACGATCACCTTGATGTGCTTTCGGTTGTTCTTACAGAGGATGGAGAAGTACAGATTTGGCTTCTTCTCGGACGCGGAGATGGCCAATTCTCCGAACCAACGATATCTGTACTTGCTGATGCTGCGTTCGTGCAGAAACAGACGATCCGAGTGGGAGACGTGAATGGAGATACAATCCCTGATGTCATTCTCGCAACAATCAACCCGGCTGATCACGGTCTGTATCGACTTGCTATCGGATACGGTAATCGTTCAGGTGTGTACGTTTTTCAAATCGATGAAACACTGCAATGCATCCCTCGGCTTCTGGCAGTCGGTGACATCAATGGCGACGGGGTAGACGATGTGTGTGTCGTTCACTGGCTTGATCTCGTGGGTAATCCCGAATCGTCAACCCCCCAATTCGATTCCACAATATCCTCTCGAGTATCAGTGTATGTCGGCGTACCCAGAGAGGGTGTGAGATTCTTACAATCTCAAGATTTGGGAGTGCCTGCCATCTTCAGTTTCCTGGAAGATCTTAACGAGGACGGATACGCGGACGCCGAATTCATAACAGATCAGGGAATTGGCCTTGTCCTGCCAGGATCACAAGACGGCCTCCGGGGCTCCCCAATGACCTACTCCGCAGCAAATGGGAGTCATTCTCAGTGCATTCTCGGAGGCCTTGAGGACGTCAATGCCGATGGGAAGCTGGATCTCTACGTACAGCTTTACGAGCAAGAACTTGTGGTCCGATTCGGCAACGAAGAAGGAGGGTTTGGTACTGGTTGGATGGCCCCTCCGATGACCACCGATCTACCGATATATGCGACTGCTCTTGCTGGTCCTGCCGACTTCGACAAGGATGGGCGACTTGACCTTGTTTTCTTGAAGGGCGCTGGCGCTGGTATCGCGTACGGCAATAATCTCGGTGGGTTTGATGAAGTGCAAGTACTCGTCGATGAATTCGGCTGGTCCTCGTCTGCGATTGGTGACTTTAATGGTGATGGCTTGAGCGATATCCTGCTCGGGCAGGAGTTTGCAACCTGGGACAACAAGCTCTGCCTATTTCTCAACGAAGGCGATCGGCGTCTTTCCCGAAGCAGCAAGTCCATACCGTCACTTGTTTCTTCTCCTTCTGCGACAACCTACGGAGAAGACGTAATTAGGCTACTC
>JAHITR010000234.1 GCA_018817505.1 Candidatus Bipolaricaulota bacterium
CTGATGAGATCGACGGTCTTTCGAACATCTTCAACGGGCACTGTCGAGTGGCGCAAGGAGTACGGCCGACGCAACAACTTCGACGTCGGTGAAGACGTCTGCCGGCTGGACGACGGGACCTATGCTGCTGTCGGAGTCACCGACTCCTTGGGAAACAACGAGGATGAAGCATGGATCCGGATCATTGGCTCCGAGGGAACGTCCCTCAAGCTGCTGTCGTATGATGAGGCTGGGTCCGAATGGTTCACGGGCGTGTGTTCGCTGCCCGACAATGGCTTTGCTGCCGTCGGCCATACGGATTCGACCGGAGCAGGCAGCTTCGACGTATTGCTTGTCCTCGGCTCATCTGACGAGTAGCAAATCAAAGCGGGAACCGGAGCGTCTTGAACTGGCACGCTCCGGTTCTCTCTTCAGAGAGTCCAATCGCTCGAAGAAAGCAAGCTTCTCACGCCCTGTGGTAGGCGAAGCGACACTCTCACCATGAGTGTCTGCAGATACGGACACCCTCTCCCAACTAGGATGTTGCCGTCAGCCACTCGCGTTGGCTCTACCATCTTCTTGCTGCGAGGCGCCTACTGAGCACGATTGGCAACCTGCACTTCGCCTGCCTCCTGTTCGATTCGACGCAACGGGGAAGACAAGAATCCGATCCCTCCCGTCAGCACAAGAACGACACCGCAGATGGCAAACCAAGCGCGGATACCTGCCACATCAGCGACTGCGCCAGCGACAAGGATTCCCGGCGGCTCCAATGATTGGAGCAGACTGCCAAGCAATGCATAGAAACGACCCTGCTTCACTGGATCAACCAGGCCGCGTGTCGCTGCAGTGAAGTTGCCTTGGGCGATCGAGAACATCACGCCAAGCAACCCGAGACTACCCACTGCAATCGGCCACAGCGATGTCGGCGCCCACGCAGGGAAGAGCAGGGCCGCACCGACACCCGTCACACAGGCAAGAAACGCGGGGATCTTGCGCCGCGGTCCGCCCCATATGCCAAGCGCCAGCCCTCCGGCGATCATCCCGAATCCAGATGCGGACTGAAACCATCCCAGCATCCGTGCTTCGCCGCCGAATCCCTTGAACACGAGGAGCGGCATGAGCGACATCGACGAGAACAACATCACGTTGGCAACCGCCACCAATGAAACGAGCAACATCAACGCGCGCCATTGGACGACGTATTGCAGGCCGGACACGAAGTCCTGCCAAAACGAGGCGCGCGCAGCCGATGGCTCGACCGCAGGCTGCGGAATGGTAAAGAAGAGCAATGGCGCAATAGCAAAGGCTGCCGTGCCGAAGTCAAACAGCATCACGTGATGCAATGGAAACCATGCGATGGCCAATGCGCCAAGCAGCGGCCCGGCAACAGTCAGCACGCCCGAGCGTGTCTGATCCATGCCGCTAATGCGACCGTAATGCTCCTTGGGAACGAGCAGGGTGACCGAAGCGCCGGATGCGGGGCGGTAGAAGGCTGAGCCAAGCGCCCGCGCGATGACGACTACATAGACGTGTCCAATCTGCATCGTGTCTGTCCAGAACAAATAGGCAAGCCAAAGAGAAACCAATGCGATGAATGCATCCGAAACAATCATGATCAGGCGACGACTATGCCGATCGACGTAAACGCCAGCAAACGGTGACAACAGGATCGTTGGAACAAGCGCTGCTGCTGTGGCAGTTGCCAACACCATCGCCGAGCCCGTGAGTTTCGTGATCCACCAAACCAGCGCGAATTGGGCCACATCTGTGCCAAACGAAGATGCCGTCTGTCCAGCCCAAATCGAGAAGAACCGCAGTTTCCACTTCTCCATACCTTCCTCCATTCCCAAGCTCATAAAAAGCGCGACCCCGCGTCATGCAGGGCCGCCACGACAAAAAAACTCGCCTCACGTAGGAGACGAGCATCCCAAACATCGGGTCAATACCAATGAAACGGGCGCAGAAACATCTGCGCCCAGTCCAAGTTGCTATGAAATCACCTTAGCAGAAATCCGAGATATCGACAAGACCTTGGGCCGATCATCTTTGCTGCTCTTGGCTGTAGCGAGCCCTCCATCGGTCACTCTCAACGCGTCATTGTCGGTGGCTCAGAGGGGGCCTCCATATTTCATTCACATGACGCGACTAGACTGGGGAACCTTCTCATTTCAAGGAGAGACGATGCGACATGCGAAACGTATCGCATTCTTTCTGTTGCTTGTGGCTCTGAAATCGACCCTTTGCTTGGCAGAGATCGCGCTCACGCGGGTTTACCAAGACGATACTGGCGGCACCGCCTACGGTGTCGCTGTGGGCAATGGCTTCGCGTTCGTATCCAATAACGAGGGCGTCTCCATTTATGATATCGGCCATCCCGAGGATCCCGGCTTTGTGACACTCTACGAAACGCCATCAGGCGGCGCATTCGATCTGAGTATTATCGATTCAATGCTCTACGTCGCCGCCATCCGCGATGGACTGATGATTCTCGATGTCGCCAATCCAGCAGAACCCACGCTTCTAGGATCCTACGGGCATGACGTGACCTGCGCTTTCGTGCATCATCAGATGGCCTTTGTTTGTCAGATGGGAAGGAGCATGGAACTGGTCGACGTATCGGATCCAGCCCATCCTGTCCTGATCTCGCGGTTTGACTGGGGAGGGGATCTTGGCTTTGCCGCATCGGGCGATATCGTCTATGTGACACAGCCAGGAAGAGGCATCGTACTGCTTGATGTCGCTGATCCTCGTACGATCGTCGAGCGTGGCGTCATCCCAAATACGTTGACCGCGTACAAGCTCGAAGCGCGGGACGGGACGCTTTATGTATCTCAGTTTGGCCAAGGAATCAGCGCCTTCGATATTGCCGACCCGCTTCATCCTATCAGACTCGTCTCATTTCCAAATTCAGGCGAAGCCTATGTTGCAAGTGGCGTACTCCCCTACATCTGCGTCGCCGATTTACAGGAAGGAGTCGAAGTGATCGACGCATCCGTAGCATCCGCTCCCAGGCTCGTCGCTCGAGAGACGACGCTGGCGCCGCACGCAGTCTTCTACGCTGACGGCTACGTGCACGTGGCCGATCAAGACGAGGGGTATGTGGTTCTGAGACTTGCCGAGCAGTCCGAGTGATACGGCTTAATTCGGCAGATGCGCTCTCCCCGATAGGAAGGCGTTAAACGTCGTCACGGGCCATGCGAAAGAACGCGGTGCACACAGGGAAGCGGCAACTGCGTCCGGCTGAAGACGATCCAGGCGGCTGGTCCAGTTGGGAGACTTGTGGATAGGTCCCCTAATCCCAAATCGCGCGCATGAAGATCGACGGTTTACCCCATCTCCTCAAGTGAAAATGGCTTGCCGTGCCCAGGGTAGACCGTCTGGA
>JAHITR010000235.1 GCA_018817505.1 Candidatus Bipolaricaulota bacterium
GAACAGGGAATTAGTGGAATCGGCATCTATCTGTTTGGCCTCGGATTAAGCGAGCTGTTGTTCAAAAAGACATTGGGAACTGTAGAAACAATCAGCGGATTCCCGCGCATTCACATTCCATTGCTTGCCAACATCCCAGTTCTCGGCCGCATCTTCTTCCAGCAGAATCTTCTCGTCTATATCGCCTTTGCGCTGGTTCCGATCTCATGGTTTGTGCTGAACAAGACGCCGCTGGGGCTCAAGATTCGTGCCGTTGGCATGAATCCGCAAGCTGCCGATTCTCTCGGTGTCAATGTCAACCGCGTGCGGTATGCGGCAGTCACGCTGGGCGGAGTCCTGTCTGGAATAGCTGGCGCTTCGCTATCAATCGCCCTACTCAATGTGTTCCAGCAGAACCTGACCAATGGAATGGGATTCATCGCTGTCGCCCTCGTTTATTTCGGAGGATGGCGTCCGCTGGGATTGCTCGGTGGCGCACTCCTATTCAGTCTAGTCAATGCATTTCAACTGTGGATTCAGGTGGAAGGCACGATCAACATTCCATCCGATTTCGCACTGATGATGCCATATGTCATCACGATCCTTGTGTTGGCAGCCATGGCGCGTAGGAGAGTCAATGCCCCCACAGCGTTGAACAAACCGTTTGACCGGGGCAATGGCTAGCCAAGGGAGGGCTTTGTAGGCACACAAATGGAGCACTACGCAAGCTACAGAGTGAACAAGCAAAACAAAAAAGGAGAGTGCAAGGCATGAAAACGAATTTCAGAGGTTCTCTAGGCGCTTTGTTGATAGGAATCCTTGTCTTGGCATTGGGATTCTCGGTTGCCGCGGCACCGTTCCGCGTGGCGGTTGTAATGCCTAGTTCGATTAGCGATTTGGCTTTCAGTCAGAGCATGTACGACTCACTGATGGCGATCAAAGAGACGATGGGCAGCGAAAACTTCGAATTCAGCTATTCAGAAGGCATGTTTATCGTTGCCGATGCTGCTGCTGCAATCAGAGACTATGCCAGCCAGGGCTATGACTTGGTCATTGCGCATGGCTCGCAGTATGGCAGTTCGCTCGTAGAAATTGCCCCCGATTTCCCCAATACGGGGTTTGCTTGGGGTACCACAGTAGACACATTCGTTGATCAAGGCATCAACAACGTATTTGCCTATGAAGCCCGCTCAGAAGAGGGTGGCTACGTCAACGGCGTGTTGGCAGCCCAGCTGTCCAAGACTGGCATCATTGGCGTGATTGGCCCGATTGAAACAGGCGACGCCAAGCTGTACGTCGAGGGATTCATCGCTGGTGTCGCATCGATCAACGCAGATGCTGAAGTGAAAGTCGTCTGGACGGGTTCGTTCAGTGATGTTGCCCTCGCTTCGGAATCCGCAGAAACGCTGATTAATGCCGGCGCTGATGTTCTCACGGGAACAGCTCAGATGGTCGTCGGTGCTGTCGGTGTCGCCCGACAGCGTGGCGCCCTTTGGTTCGGCACGCAAGCTGATCAGACATCGCTCGCTCCCGAGATTGTCGCAGCCAACCAGGTTTATGATTGGACAGGCACGATCGAATCGATGATTGAGGCCATCCAAGGCGGAACGATGGGCGGGACAGCCTACGCCATTACCCTCGCCAATGGTGGATTGAAGATGACGGTCAATGCCGAAGCGTTGGTCGGACCGACCATCAACGGCATTATTGACGGAACGATCGAAATCGAACTCTAACCTAGATGAGTTGGATCGGGGCATGCACCATGTCCCGATCCACTCGTGAATCGGAGGCAGCCGCGTGGCCAACTCTGCTCAACCGAATGTCGAAAAGCTAGAAGCCGTAGGAATTGTCAAACAATTCCCAGGCGTCTTGGCAAACGATCACGTCGACTTCGACGTTTCTGCTGGAGAGATCCATACCCTCCTCGGTGAAAACGGAGCAGGCAAGAGCACGCTAATGAAAGTCCTCTATGGGATGTATCAGCCTGAAGAGGGACACATCCTTATCAATGGCGAACAGGTTCGTTTCCACTCCCCTCTCCACGCCATTCAGCGTGGCATTGGGATGGTTCATCAGCACTTCATGCTTGTGCCCACGTTTACCGTGGCTGAGAACGTGGCATTGGGACTTCCTTCATCACGCAAAGTCGTTCTTGATCTGGATCGTGTAACGGAACAATTGCTGGAAGTCGCGGAGCTCTACGGCCTGCACGTTGACCCTGCAGCCAAGGTATGGCAGCTGTCTGTTGGCGAACAACAGCGCGTAGAAATCTTGAAGGTGCTGTACCGAGGAGCTTCGTTGCTCATTCTCGATGAGCCAACGGCTGTTCTGACACCTCAAGAAGTGGATGACCTGTTCTGCTCGCTCCGCAAAATGGTAGCCAGAGGACATGCCATCATCTTCATCAGCCACAAGCTGCACGAGGTGCTTTCATTGAGCAATCGTGTGACCGTACTTCGCGCAGGCCGAGTGGTGGACACCGTACCCACGGCAACTGCGACCAAAGAAGGACTGGCGCGCTTGATGGTGGGACGAGATGTATTGCTGCGTGTCAATCGACCAACAGTGGAGCGAGGCGACATCCGGTTGACACTGAAGGGCATTGAGGCTTTGGGAGACAATGGCCTACCTGCCTTGCGCGGGGTTGATCTGGATGTTTGTGGTGGCGAAATTCTCGGGCTTGCCGGGGTCTCAGGAAATGGACAGAAAGAGATGGCCGAAGTCATTGCCGGCATGCGATCTCTGACAGCTGGACGAGTCGCCATCGATGGCGTAGACGTCACTGGACATTCGCCAGCGCGACTGCTTGATCGAGGGCTTTCGTATATTCCCGAGGAGAGAATGACCGATGGCGTCGTACGCGACTTCTCTATCGAAGAAAACCTCATCCTAAAAGATCATCACCATCCTCCCTACTCAAAGGGACTGTTCATGGATTTCAAGAGAATTGCCATGGAGACCGATGATCTGATTAAGAAATTTGATGTTCGAACGCCATCGCGCAACACGACACTCAAGAGCCTTTCAGGCGGGAACATCCAGAAGACGATTCTCGCTCGCGAATTGTCACGGGATCCAGCCATTGCGATTGCTGCACAACCGACGAGGGGCCTTGATGTGAGCGCGACAGAATACGTTCATCGTCGACTGATGGAGCAACGAACTCAGGGAACGGCAACCTTGCTCATTTCCGAAGATCTGGACGAGATCCTCAACCTGTCAGATCGCATCGCTGTCATCTATGAAGGCCAGATCATGGGCGTCGCCCATCGCGACGATGTGACCGTCGAGCAACTCGGCCTGATGATGGCCGGTATTCACCCCGATCTCCCCGATGATGAGCGCCAACCAGCACACTGCCCCGTCAGCGATGGGGCGTGACTTCCACCCGTGTGTCCGGTCCAATCGCAATGTCAGAATCGCCGGATCCCCCTCCGTGTTCCAGATCCTTTGAGAGCGCTGGAATACGGATCTATACTGCACATCCAGAGGAGTCCTCTCCAACAATGATGTCCATCACCACATAGCAACGTATGAACGCGTTCTACATTCAGTCCCCCAGGCTCCAAAACAGCAAGTAGAATTCGTGATTCTGGGACTGTGCCAGGACCACATCGCGTTCCTACTTGCTGAGTTCCGTTCCTGCAAGCTCTGCTGAATCCGCCTCATACCGCTCGCAGCGGAAGACGGCTTGGTAGGAGCTGTTCGGATTCACGTACTCCCAGACGGTGTCGCCATCTGGGGTCACCTCGAAGAAGTACCCGTCCCCGCCAGTGCAGATGAGCGTGTTCCCGTTCTCGAGTCGCTGTGATCCCGAGATGGAATGAGCGAGTCTCCTGCTAGGCCGCAGACTTGTCAGCCGATTCCACGAGCTGTGTCTCTAGGCGCGCAATCGAAGGCATGAAAAGCGCAAGTGTGCACACGGCGAATACGAGAATCCCTCCACCGATATACCAGGCACGAATCCCGATGACGCCAACTACAGGGCCCAGAATGGCCAAACTGATTGGATAGACGCTTTGGACGATGCTGCCGAGAAGCGTGAATATCCGCCCCTGCATGTTCGGCGGCACGGTCGCCTGCAGCAATGCGGCAATCGGGCCGTTGTACAGTGCATTGAGGAATCCGTTGGCGATCATGGTCGCCACTGCCACGGGGAACAGGCCAGATGGTGTTACCCCCAGGAATAGAAGCGCAAGGCCTTGTAGCCCTCCGCCAACATACATGGTCATGGTTCTGCGGCGGAACCCACCCCACACAGATAGCACGAACCCTCCAGCGATGAGCCCGGCACCCGTTGCGGACTGAAGCCAGCCTAGATGGAGGGCAGTCCCACCGAAGTGTGTTGTGACCAACAGAGGAAGAAGCACGAAGACAGGGTTGATAACGAAGTTCATGAAGCTGGCTAGAAGCATGATGTGCAAGAGGCCTCGATGATCCAGTACGAATCGAAAAGCAATCCGAATAGAGGCAAAGATGCTCTCGCGTTCTTTGGACGCATCAACGGGCGGATTTGGGATACTCAGGAATAGGAGAGGGATCAGTGCAAAGGCAGCCGTTCCCACGTCGATCAGCATGACGCTGTGAACAGGCATGACGCTGATGAGAAAGGCGCCAAGCACGGGCCCAGCCACCTGTAGTGCGCCGCCCATGCTCTGGTTCAGTCCTGCAATCCGTGTTAGATGCTTGGCTGGAACCAGCATCGTGGTTGATGCCCCAATGGCAGGCAGATGAAACGCTGACCCGATGGCACGGACTACGATAACTATGTAGACGTGCCACACCTCCATGTGGCCTGACCAGAACAAGTAAGCCAGAAGCAGAGATACAAGAGCTATGCCTGTATCAGAGATCAGCAGGATGAGGCGACGATTCCATCGATCAACATAGGCGCCCGCAACGGGCCCCAGAAGTACAGTTGGGAGGATGAGTCCCAGCGTGGCTGTCGCCAGAACTTGAGCTGAGCCTGTTTCCTGAGTTAGCCACCATACAAGCGCGAATCCACCGGCCCGACTCCCAAGCCACGAGATTCTCTGCCCAACCCAGATTGTGAAGAAACGGGGAGCCCATCGTTTCTCCGGCATCAGCTTCTCCCTTGCTGCTCAAACAGGTCAGCAATGACGCGCTGCAGGCTGACGACGTAGATCTCGATCAATGAGAGAGCACGTGCTCCTATGTGTGCCCACGAGATGGTATGACACAGCGCAGGGCTGATGGCGACGGTCGATTCCATGATAGCTCCCCTAGGATCTCACGCAGGCCACGATAGGCCTGTTACTCCATATGACGTTTGGCTCATCCATAGTGTTGGCTCGACGATGTCGATGAGATGAGAAGGCTTTCTCATATGTACGGCGGTCACATCTTTGACCTCACCCATGGATTCAGGCCAATCGTGATATCAGACTCGCCAGTCTTGTGCCGCAAAGAGCGAGGTTCCAGAGCGACGTAAAGTTAGACGGGAACGGCACAGGCGCTAGCCGTTCTCGTCGAATGAGGACATGCATCACCAGGCCGCAATGTATGAACGCGTTCTACATTCAGTCCTATAGGCTCCAGAGACATCTACCAATCGCTGATGGTATCAGAGTTTTCCACTCTTCTCGGATCCCATGGGCAAAACCCCCATTCGCGTATCCATAGATAGGGTCCATACTTCCGAGTTCGAGTCCCCTAGGGTTGTGTAATACATATCACGCTCATCCGACTCTACGGATCCAGATCCTAGCTCTACTTCTGGACCTATTTCAGGGGCGGGGGCAGGGCGACACGATTACCCGGATATTGAAGAACCCTTGTCCTATTTGTTCCCTGATCGATCTGTGCTAAGATAAGCTTAAGTGCGAGTTGAAATTTAGAAAACATGTGAGGACAAAGGGAAAATGGGCACACATTTTACCAAGCGCCACACGGCGAATGCGCCGACGATGATATGGTTACTTTACCGAAACTTACAGCGTTCCCGTGCTCACGGAAAACAACCGCATACACATTCAATACAGGTTTTCGACACGGCGCGGGCCAGCCTCCGCGCACCCCCCGACACCGAAACATCTAACACCCGAAACATCTAACACCTAATTACCAAATAAAAAGGAACATTAAATGACCCCCAAAAACCACAAGAACCCTGAAGAAAAACTCGCCGCCGCCAAAACCGAAAAACTGTCCTACGAAGCGCCCCAGGCAGTTTTCGTACCCCTCAAGCTGGAGGAGAGATTACTGGCTTGTTTGAAGTCATTTGGTGGTTGCCCGCCAGGACCTGATAACCTGTCTTAGCCCATCCCCCCCCCCCACACACTAGCCCTTGGTCCCTTCAACAAGCTCAGACAGGCCCATCGGCAGGCTCAGGACAAAGCCCTATGCCCTTGGCGCGGGGAAAACCGTTTTAAAACAGGCAGCCTTTCTGGTGACAATGCAAAACATTGTCACCAGAAAGGGCTTGTCCAAATTTAATTTGACTTCTCACTAAAAAACATATCGAAAGGAGCGTTGGCAATGAAAGCGCAAAAAAGATTCAAATGCGGACCGTCCGGCGGTAATGGCGGTACAAACTTTGACGACACGCCACGTTTAGGCGCAAAAATCACCGAGATTAGTATTTGGGCTGGTGATGTCGTTGAAGGCATTCAGATAACATGGTCTGGAGGCAAATCAGAGGAACACGGTAGCTGTTCAGGTAACCCCAAGCAACCTGTTGTTCAGTTGCGTGACGATGAGTATTTGATAGCCATCTCTGGAAAATATGGCAAATACATCGACCACATCAAATTCTACACATCCAAAGAAAATGAATACGAATATGGTGGTTCTCACGGCGATGTCGAGTTTGATTACAACGCGGACCTTGCCGATATAAACGCTCATATCATTGGCTTTTTTGGCCGCGCCCAAAAAGTGGTTGATGCCATTGGCTGCATCTTTGCGTTGAAAGACTGAGCCGGACATACTTATGAAACGCAAAGCTGATTTTATGATGGAAAACGTGGGCGGCGAGTATTTGTTGGTGCCTCTGGGCTCCCAGGTGATGGATATAAACGGCATCATCACCCTCAACGACAGCGGTGCTTATCTGTGGAAATTACTCGAAGAAGAGCATACAGTGGATGATCTGGCTGCCGCTCTCGCCGAACGCTTCGAGGTCACCCCCACCCAGGCTCTCACTGATGTGAACGTCTTTTTGAAACAGATTGGCGAGGTGGGGATGTTGGAATGAGTTTTCCCACCGACTACGGATCCCTGGTGCGTGCACTGCACGCACGCGCTGCCGCGAAACGCCAGCCCGTCAATGGCACCTTCGAGCTGACCGAACGCTGCAACCTGGGCTGCCGCATGTGCTATGTGCGCCACTCCGCCGGGGATGTTGCCAGACGTGCGCAAGAACTCTCCCCGGCGGAGTGGCATGAACTGGCGCGGCAAGCCAAAGCGGGCGGCACGGTCTTCTTGCTGCTGACCGGCGGCGAAGTCTTCGTGCGCCCTGATTTCTTCGGAATCTACACGCCCCTCACCCGCATGGGCTTCATCCTGACACTGTTCACCAACGGCACGCTCATCACCGATGAAATCGCTCGCCGCTTAGCCGAAGCGCCCCCCAGCCGCACTGAAATCACGCTCTATGGCGCTACCGCCGAAGATTATGAAGCTATCACTGGCGTGCAGGGCAGTTATGCCCGCTGTATTCAGGGCATCGAAAACCTCATCAAACACCGCGTCCCGCTGGGGCTGAAATCCACCCTCACCCGTCAGAATGTGGGCGGACTGGAAAGAATGCGGGAGATGGCGCACGAGTGGGGTTTGCCCTTCTCGGCGAGTTGGCTGCTCTCCAGCAGGCGCGACGGCGCGCCCTCCGATGTGCTAGATTGCCGCTTGTCGCCACTGGAATGTGTCGAACTGGAAGCGACTGACCGCGCCTCGGCAACTGATTCGCTTGAAGCCGCCCAGCGTGAATCCGACCTGGTCAACAGCGAGAACTTCTACTGTCAGGCTGGCAAAGCCGCCTTTGTGGTCAATTCCAATGGTGAGATGAACCCCTGCATAGACCTGACCCAACCCGCTGCCCGCCCGTCGGAAGTGGGGTTTGATACCGCCTGGAAGCAGGTGCAGGCTTTTGTGGATACCGCCCCGCCCTTGCACACCGACTGTCTGACCTGCGAGGCGCGCGGCTTTTGCAGTCGCTGCCCGGCCTGGTCCGAGATGGAGACCGAAACCCTGAACGAACCCGTGCCTTACCTGTGCGAAATCGCCTTTGCCCGTAAAGAACGGTATCAATCCATAGAATGCGGATGACGCGGATTTCACGCGGCTTTTTGATTCGTTTTTAGAATTTGCACCAATCCGCTGTATCCGTGTAATCCGCGATCCATTTTGGAGGAACACTATGCACAGAATCCCCATCACGATTGCTGAAATTCTCATCGAACTGACTTCCCCGCTCTCCCCCGTCGAATTGGGCATCGAAGAACGGCTGGGCGCATTTATTGGAACGCCAGAGAACCCCCAGGCGCGCCTGGCCCTGCGTTGGGAGGAAAGCGACACTCCTCCCAGGCCGCGAGGCGAGTTGATCTACGACCCCGGCTCGATCTGGAAGATGTACTATGATGCGTATAATTATTATGCCAAACTGACCTATCACAGCGAAGAACAGGCTGCCCAAAACCAAAGCGTGCTGCGTGCCAACCCTACCTGGGACGACCTGACCCTGACCGAGCAGCGTAATAGGGCAAAATGGCAAAGCCTGCTCAACATCGGCGCGGGCGAGTTGATCTTGCGCACCGCTATTCTTTCCACCGGCGGGTTGGTCTTTCATTCCGCAGGGTTGGATGATAATGGCAAGGGCATCGTTTTTGTCGGTCATGCCGGGGTGGGCAAAAGCACTCAAATGGGATTTTGGAACCAGCAACCCGGCGTGATTGCCATGAACGACGACCGCGTTGCCGTGCGCGTGGCTGAATCCGGCCCGATGTGTTACGGCACGCCCTGGGGCGGTACCGCCGATATTGCCCGCAACCACGCTGCCCCACTCTCCGCCCTCATCGTTCTAGAGCAGGCCCCCGAAAATGAAATCTCACGGCTCTCTCCCGCCGAAGCCGCCCCCTTGCTCGCGCCGCGCTCCTTCCTGCCTTATTGGGATAAAAGCCTGATGGCGCGCGCCATGACCAATCTCAATGCCATCCTGGGGCATGTGCCTGTCTATCGTCTACGCAATCGCGCCGAGAAAAGCAATATCCCTATGGTGCGTTCGGTGCTATGATCCTTCCCGGCAGCGAGCTGATGCCCCTCATCCGTGCCGCTTTGGAACGTGGCCAGCGGGTGCGCATGACGGTTAACGGGGCAAGTATGCTCCCCTTTATTCACAATGACGATACCGTTGAATTGGAGCCACTAACAAGCTCTCTGCGCTTGGGTGATATTGTCCTGGCACAAAATACATGCGGATGCTATGTTGTCCATCGGGTTGCGCTCGTCAAAGCAACAGGACTTCCGAAGCTTGCCAAACTTCGGAAGTCTTCTCCCCAAAGGGATGAGCAATTCTACTTGCGTGGCGATGCTCAAACGTGCAAAGAAGGCCCGCTCGCACCTGAAAATATCTTCGGCAAAGTACTCTACTCCGAACATCACGGCAAAATCCGCGACCATACTCGCGGAATTTGGCATATACTTGGGCGGGGTTGGGTATCTATTTATCCAGTTGGGTTCTATCTATTTCAAAGCTATCTCAGGCTCCGGCGGCTAGGCGGTAAATCGCTGCGGCGACTACAGCGGGGGCGCGTTTTTCGCCGTTGGCTGAAACGCACCTGTCCGGCCTATACCATTCAGGAAGCCAGTTACAACGATCTCGTTGCCTTGTACGTCTGGCTCAGCCCTGACGGTGCGCTCACCCTACCCGAATCGGAGCGAAAAACTCATCCTGGTCTGACCAACTATGTCGCCCGTTGCGGCGAAAAAGTACTCGGCTTTGTGCGTCTGATGCGAAGACCCGAAACCGAGCCGCCCTACAGCGGGCATTGGCTTTTCAGCCTGACCGTCCGTTCGCATTACCGCGGCATGGGGCTCGGCGAAGCCCTGACGCAGCATGTCATTGAACAATCTCGCTCTGAAGGCTCGTCCGAGTTATACTTGTGTGTGTTCGAGGATAATCTCCCGGCCATTGCCCTGTATCGCAAACTGGGTTTCGAGCGGGTGTCATTGCCAGCGGTCGAAGAGACCCTGTCTGACGATATAGAATTATATGGGCATCAGAGAGTTCCGTTTAGGAAAATGCTACAAAAAGGCTCTGCTGCAGTTTGAGTGTAATGAAAAAAACCATACGCCAGAAGTTTAGCGCACTGCGCCAGCAAATCCCCTATTTCGGACAAGCCCTCTCCTTGGTCTGGTGTGCGGCACGTCAATGGACAATTGTGTGGCTCATTTTGCTCATCTTGCGTGGCGTCCTGCCTGTCGCCAGCGTTTACCTCACCCGCCTTGTCGTAGACAGCCTTGTAGACATTTTAGGCAGCGGCTTAGATTGGCTTGTCATTCAACCAACGCTGCTTTGGGTCGGGCTATTGGCGCTGACCTTATTGCTCAACGAAGGCCTCAACAGCTTGCTCAGCTGGGTGCGCACTGCCCAGGGAGAGTTAGTCGGCGATCATATTTACGACTTAATCCACAGTCAGTCCATCCGCCTCGATTTAGGTTTTTTCGAAACCCCCGAATTCTACGATCAACTCCACCGTGCTCGCGTCGATGCCCTCAACCGTCCCGTGGCGCTGCTCGAAAACCTAGGCGCACTGCTCCAAAATAGCATTACCCTGGCTGCAATGGCGGTGGTGCTGCTTTCTTTTGGTCTCTGGCTGCCCGTCGTGTTGCTGCTCAGTACCCTGCCTGGTTTCCTCGTTGTCATCCGCTACACCCTGCGTTTCCACCACTGGCGAGTGGCGAACACTGCCAACGAACGCCGTAGCCGCTATTACGACTGGATTATCACATGGCACGAATCCGCTGCTGAATTGCGCCTTTTTGGACTCGGCGAGCATTTCCGCACATCTTTTCAAAACTTGCGCGCCAAACTGCGCCGCGAAAAAATCGAACTCACCCGTGCTCAGGCGCTGGCGGAACTTAGCGCGGGCATTCTGGCGCTATTGGCTATGGGTGCATCTCTGGTCTGGATCATTACGCGGGTTGCGCAAGGGGCGATTACGCTGGGGGATACCGCCCTCTTCTACGCCGCCTTCAGCCAGGGACAAAGCCTGCTTCGATCTCTGCTTTCCCAGGTGGGGGATATTTACCGCAATCTCTTTTTTCTGGAAAACTTGTTCGAGTTCCTCAATCTGGAACCGGAGGTGGTCAGCGCGCCCGATGGGGGTTCTGCCACTGAACCGCCGAGCGGCGACATCCAACTCAAAGGGATTACCTTTCACTATCCTGACAGCCAACGCGTCGCCCTCAAGGATTTCAATCTAACCATTCCCGCTGGGCAAATCGTCGCCATCGTCGGCGAAAATGGCGCCGGTAAAAGCACTCTCATCAAATTACTCTGCCGTTTCTACGATCCCCAGGCTGGTTCGATTGGCTTTGGTGACACCGATCTGCGCCAATATCCCGTTGCAGAACTGCGTAGGCGAATCACCGTCTTATTCCAGGAACCCGTTCACTACCACGAGAGCGTGACCGACAACATTGCCTACGGTGACCTGTGCGCCAACCCATCCCCTGATGAAATAGCGACTGCTGCCCATGCCGCTGGAGCCGAAAACGCCATCCATAAGCTCTCCCAAGGCTATGATACCGTTTTAGGCAAATGGTTTGGCGGCGCGGAGCTGAGCGTCGGCGAGTGGCAGCGGATTGCTTTGGCGCGCGCCTTCCTGCGTCAATCCGAACTCATCATCCTCGATGAACCCACCAGTGCGATGGATTCTTGGGCCGAGGCTGACTGGCTAGCCCGCTTCCGCGATCTGGTGGACGGGCGCACGGCCCTGATCGTCACCCACCGTTTCACCACCGCCATGCAGGCCGACGTGATTCACGTGATGGCGGCGGGGCGCGTGGTTGAATCTGGTACCCACGCGGAACTGATGGCTCTCGACGGACGTTACGCGCAATCGTGGCGGCAGCAGACGCGAGAGACTCGTTAGAGGAGAACGATATGGAACGCGCGAAGCTAATTGACCTGTTGTTGGATTGTTTGCACCTAGACGCCAGTTGTGTTGATGCCGACAGGCTGGCAGCGTTGACCGAGACGGATTGGGAAGCGCTGGTCGCACTGGCGACAGAGCAACAAGTTTGTGCATTGCTCACCCAGCAGCTTAAATCCCGTGGTCTGGACGCCGTTGTACCGGACGTGACTATGCAAGTGCTGCGGGATTTCTATCTCCAAAACGCAGCACGCAATCTGCGCCTGTGCAATGAATTGAAGCGCATCGTCGAGACCTTGCGCGCCGATGATGTCTCTTCCACGGGAGAGATCATTCCCGTGATCGTCCTCAAGGGGTTGCATCTGGCGACTCAAGTGTACGACAATATCGCGCTGCGCCAGATGGGGGATCTCGACCTGCTGGTACCCAAACAACATCTGCAACGAGCCGCCGACGCGTTGATTACATCAGGCTACAAGCCGCTCAAACCCTATTCAGTTGACGTGGATGTAGCACTTAGTCAGCATTTGACAGCTTTTATCAAATCGGAAATCAGTAAAATTGACAAAGTTGAAATCCACTGGACGCTCACGAAGCCTAACCAACCTTACACCATTGCTGTGGATGAATTATGGGTGCGGGCCGTCCCTCTCCAAATTGCCGGCATAGATGTGTTAGGCTTATGCTCCGAGGATTTGTTGCTGCACCTCTGTCTCCACACTTCCTACCAGCACCAGTTCGCTTTTGGCCTGCGCCCCTCCTGCGATATCGCGTACCTCATCCAACACTGCGGCGAGACGTTCGATTGGGGGACGGTACAGCAGCGCGCTGAGGCGTGGGGCTGGGGACGGGGCGTTTATCTGGCCTTGCGGGTGGCGCAAGAATTGGTGGGGGCCAATGTTCCGGGAGATGTATTGCGCCAGCTTGAGCCATTCGCCTTTGAGGAAACAGTCGTTGCCACGGCGAGAAATCAGATATTCACCAGCTGGACACCCACAGGATTTTTAAGCCGCGAACTGGCACGGTTAATGGGGCGAGATAATTTATGGGCCAGCCTACGCGATTTTGCTCGCAGAATCTTTCTCCCTAGAGTCGTGCTGGCGAAACATTATTCGGTATCCGCAAACTCACCTAAAGTTTATCTGTATTACCTGGTGCGTTTCAAAGACGTGCTCGTCCGGCATGGTCGTACGGCCTGGAGAATACTTCAGAAGGATCCAGAGATTGCACCTCTAGCAGATCGAACACGCGATCTGCTGGATTGGTTGTCTAGCGGTTGAAGCTGCGCCCAGTTTACCGCCCTCTTCCAACAGAGAAGAGCGACGGGCTAACAACGCCTTGCACGCGATTTGGCTTATCGGCGCCTTCCAACAGTTCTACCCGCATTGACGTTTGCTATGTGGCGAAATCGCTCGCGCCGCAGCCGCCAAGCACGTGAAGGCAACCGTTAGTTTGCCCTCTACGTGACCAGCCTCCCAGGGCCGGTCCACATCTAGAGTTAGTCTAATCGACATGACCTTCACCCCTAGATCCGGTCCAAAGGTAATGTGAAAACTAACATCGATGAATTCGCCACACGGATTAGGCGAAAGGGCGCAATATCAAGGGCAAACGCGCTGAAACGGATACTCACAAGTGTAACGAATGTCACAGATCTCCAAACCGGGATGGAATGGCAGATGAGACAACTTCATAGAAGTACCTTCTGTAGGGCATGTCAGCGCTCACGGACAAGTGCCTATATAGAATATCTAACTTGGACTACCATGAAACAACTAACGAACGCGTTCTACATTCAGTCCCCCAGGCTCCAAACCGCCAGGAGAACCTTTTCCTCTCTTCGGTTCCTTTCTTACCTTGCCATGATCAATCGTTGTGTTCCATCATGAGGGGCTATGAGCGGAGTGGGCAAGTACGAGAGTCAGTATCGCGAGCAACGAGGAGTC
>JAHITR010000236.1 GCA_018817505.1 Candidatus Bipolaricaulota bacterium
ACCCAGCATCCGAAGCAACCGATGCACGGTGCGATCTCAAGCTCGCTCAGTCTGAGGTCGGCAACGTCCCAGTGCGAGGCAGTTAACCAGCCCTTCGCCCAGTCCCGGAACAGATCTGCGTACGCATCGTCACCGACACGCCCATCCAGAATCAGTGCTTTCTTGTCCATGATTCCATGCTACCCCAACAGGAAGTCTGAGCCAACACAAGAATCGCATGCCGGGACAGACGGGCTTTCGCCCACGCAAGGTTTTGTGTAGGGTTTGCTCATGGCCAAGACACAATTCCCGCTCATGCGCCGTCTCAGGCTCACGGCGATCTCACGACGACTGATGCTCGCTTTGGGGGCTGGCAGCCTCGCCTTCACCTTGTTGCTCATTCACGTCTTCGCGCCAGTCGCTGGACTTCAAGTAGCTGCACTTGCATTCACAGGGATTGCATTGCTTGCCGCATGGACGGCCGTTCTGTGCTGGCGCATGCCTGTGTTTTCAGGATCCACGCTGTGGACATTCACCCTCATCTGGTGTGTCGGCCTGTGTGGTGCCGTCCTTCTTGTGCTGGCCACCGCCGGGCCACAGCACGCACTCATCTGGAAACTGGCCGTTCAGTGGTTGGCGTTCTCTCTCAGTTTGAGCGTCGGTGGACTCCAGTTCAGGGCTTTGTTCCATCGTCGCGCCACCCCACTCTTGGGCCGATTCTTGTCGCTGCTTTCCCCGTTGGCCATCGTGATTCTGATCTTGATCGTATCACTCCGCTCACCGTAGGCACCTTATAGAACACTGTTTCGACTTGTGTTACACTGTCGTGTAGCCAATTTCTGAAGGAGCACTCATGGCAAAAAGACTGTATCGAAGCAAAAAAGAGTCCATGCTGGGCGGCGTGTGCGGAGGATTGGGCGTCTATTTTGACTTCGATCCCAATCTCATTCGTCTGCTGTTCGTCGTTCTCGCCGTCGCGCCCGGAATTGGAATCCCGGCGTACATTGCCCTGTGGCTCCTCGTGCCCGAGGAATCGGAGAAGGAAGATACGACTCTCGGAGAACGGGTTCGCGAGGGAGCTGATGAAATCGCCGAGCGAGCGCGACATCTTGGAGACCAGATTAGAGACAGATCGGAGTCTGGGGCACCAAGGACCTCTTTTGCTGTCGGTGCTGTGCTCATCGTGGTGGGAATTGGCTTTCTCCTGCGCAATTTGGGGTTTACCTGGATGAACTGGGTCGCCCGGGTTTGGGTGTGGCCATCACTACTGATCGTCGTCGGATTGATCTTCCTGTGGCGTTGGATTCGCGGACAAACCGATTGAGGAGGCTTTGATGTCATTTGATCGACAACTTCGAGGAGCGATCCTGCCGGTGCTTTTCATCATCGTCGGGGCTGTCTTGCTTCTCAACACACTGGATGTCGTCGACTGGGCCATCTGGCCAAAAGTGGTGCGCCTTTGGCCGGTCGTCGTGATAGGATTCGGCGCCAATCTGCTGATTCAGCACTTCCGGCGAACCCGAAGATGACCAGGAATAGGCGGCAAGGCAGCCTCGTATTGCCTCTAGTCCTCGTGTTCATTGGTCTGATGTTCCTGTTGATCAATCTAGGCGTTGTTGATCGCTCGATTTGGTCGAACATCATCCGGTTCTGGCCCGTGCTGCTCATCCTTACCGGCATCGACACGCTGCTTCGGCGTTCTTCTGCCGGCGCTGCGTTTGGAGCCGTTGTTAGCACAGCCGTGCTCATTGCCGCTGGCATGATGTTGTTTCATTTATTTGCTCCAGAGTCGTGGATTACCCAAACCCAGACCTTCTCGCACGCTCTGAATGGCGCATCGGCTGCTGAGGTTGTGTTGTCGTGCGGAGATTGTTCGATGGATATTTATTCAAACACCTCATCGACCGATCTCATCAGCGGGCAGGTGACGCTACGAAGAGACGAGAAGTTGACAGAGTCAGTTCGCTATGAGGGCAGCACGATCCAGTTCAAATTGGAGTCGGAGTACTGGCTTCCCTTTTTGCTGTCCGCAGAACGAGATGCCCATCGTTGGGCGGCAGGACTCAATGGCTCGGTTCCGGTTGAGCTGTCATTGCAAACAGACGGTGCTGTCGATCTCGATCTCACAGATCTACTGCTGACATCTGTCGACCTCAGCGCAGGCGACGAGCGCTGCCGAATTACCCTGGGACGTGAGTCCACGACATTGTTCTTGTCTGGAGACCGCATCGAGGTTTTCGTGCCTCAGGACGTTGCGGTCCGTATCTCGGGATCCGCATCGATGGAACTCGTCGTACCCGCAGATTACATTCGAACGCCAGACGCCGTCCTATCGCCCAATTTCGAGGCAGCGGCCACTCGAACTGAAATCGTTCTTCGCTCTGGAACAGAGCGGGTTGACGTCCGCTCCCTGTAGCTGTGCGCGTTCCGTAGACGAACGTGCTCGTATCCAAACCTGTATCAGGCAATCGACTTGGCCAAGCAGACGGCTGAAGCAGGGCATAGCTCGCGAAACTGCGCGCTGGACCGAATCACATCAGGCACCTGGGCACGATCCAGCACAGCATATCCTTGCTTCTCCAACCATGTCTGTGCCGTTGTCGTTAGCGCAAAGAGTGTGCACACGCCCATCGAGAGGGCGCGCGTCTGTGCATACGAGGCCAAGCAGGCAGCGATGCCCTGCGACCGAGCTTGCTGTGCAACGGCCAATGAACGAACCAGTGCCTGGGATCCGTAGACCTCTAGCCCGATCACGCCGACCAGGCTCTCATCGATCACACACACGGCAAAATGCTCGAGGCGGGTGAGCAGCAGATCTTGTGTCGGAAGATGAGAGGCCTGCAACAGGCTGCAGATTCCCACATAATCGTCTGGGCGTGCCGGTCGAATGTTGCGGTTTCCGGTGAACTGTACTGTGGTCATAGGAGCATGATTTTACCTGCACAGAGCCCGCAAGGTTGCGCCAAGGGGACAAACCAGGTTAGATACTAGGCACCCAATGGATGACAAGGATCTGGAGCCCATGAAAGAAATGGTTACATCGACAAGCAATCCGCGCATTGTCGAAGCGAGGAAGCTAACCCAAAAAAAACATCGTCTTCGACAGAACCGTTTTGCCGCAGCCGGACTGCAGATTCTCGGGATGGCTCTTGAAGGTATGGACTCGCCGCGCATGGCGGGACGCATTCGTCCGTTGGAGGTCTTCTTCTGCGAGGAGTTGTTCACCACCGATACTGCTCCAACCATCCTGACGGGCCTGATCGCTGCAGGAGCCACTGGCATTGCCGTGTCGCAACGGGTTCTTGAGACACTGTCCGATCGAGAGTTATCCCAAGGCCTGGTCGCCACATTCGCCATCGACTCGCTGTTGCATTCATTGGACGACATCCAGATACCAACCACCCGCCTTCCTCGGCTCATCGTCCTGTTGGACCGCCCCCAATATCCGGGCAACGCTGGCACGCTGATCCGCACAGCCGATGCGGTCGGTGCGGAGTGCGTGATCCTTATCGAACCCGCAGTCGATGCCTTTGCCCCCGCCTCCATTCGTGCATCAATGGGCTCCATCTTCGCCATCCCGACTCTGCGCACAGACGACATTTCGGCCATTCAAGCCGTCACGCAACGTGTCCATGTTCGCCTCGTCGGTGCGGACGCCACCGATGGCCAGATGGTGTGGGAGAGTGACGCCTTGAAGGGATCCATTGGCCTGGTCCTGGGCAATGAAGGCGAAGGCCTGCAACAAGAACTTCAGCAGCTACTGGATGCCACAGTGACGCTTCCACAGCGCGGCGGCGCGGAGAGCCTCAACGTGTCCATTGCTGGCGGGATTCTGATGTATGAGTGGATGCGTGCTAATCGAACGGATCTCTTCTAGGACGTCGTCTCCAGCCACTGCGCACGCGTAAGCCCGTACTTGACTTCCATGCAGTCTTCAGCGCGCCATCCAGGAAACGGCTCTCTCGGGTAGACGAACTCTCGCTCGAAGCGAAGCCCGATCTTCTCCATCACCCGTCGAGAGCGCCGATTCTGGGTCATGGTCGTAGCCACAACTTTGGATACGCCTAGGTCACGAAATCCGTGTTCAATCAGCGCTAGAGAGCCTTCTGTCGCGTAGCCCGCTCCCCAAAACCTCTTCATGAGGCGATATCCCAGCTCGATCTCCTCAGGATTCTCACGGTGCGGTCTGAAGTGAAACCACCCCATGAAACGGGCAGTCTTTCGTTCAATGGCCGCCCAGAACCCGAAGTGGTCGAATCGATCATAGAACCCGAGATACCGTGGCAGCGATGTCTCGATAATGAATTCGCGAGAGTGGGGGATGCCGCCGGTGAGGTAGTGCATCACTTCCGGATCCGAATCGAGCTGGAAAAGGTTGTCTGCATCGTCCATCGTCAACCGCCGCAAGTTGATTCGCTGGGTCGCTAGGTAGATGGATTGATTCACAACGGCTCGCTACTTCCAGAACTGCCAGAATTTGCGTCCAACCAGCTCCGCTCGCACATGGCCATTCTCGACTTGGATCATGAAATCCATGGTGTGTGTCTTGCCCGTCCTCACGTCGGTCACAACACAAACCGCGCTTGCCTTGCCTTGGAAATTGCCGTCCGTCAATGAGATCTGAATATCTCCGAGATTGAAACTGAAGTTGTCCAACGACAAAACGAGATCCGCAGATGCCTCGTCAGAGACCACGCGAATATTTCGTCCGCTGAGCACGACGCCCAATTCTGCTTCAAAATCGAACGCCTCTGATGCCGCCGCTCCGTGACCTACTCGAACAGCAACCGCGTCCACATTCGCCAACGGATCCGGCGCTGGCCAGAGAACAATCACCAAAACGACGGCAACCAGAGCAACGGCGATCCCCACAGTCCACTGCGTACGCGATGACATAACTTCTCCGCCTCCTCACAAAGCATTCATGAAAACTTGATGTTCTTGACGTATCGTACTGTCGGAATCTATTGTTTCAAAGGCCAAGACGTACTGGAGGAGCCTGATGCAGTCCCCGTCAAATCATCGACAGAACATTGCCACCTTTATCCTCATCATTTTGGGAGTGGTTGCGATCGGACTACTTGTTTATATCGCCATCGATCGTTTGGCGGTACCAACGACTTCCGATGTCGCGCAGGATTCCGTCGACGTGGTCGAAGAGGAGGCGACCGCTGATCCAGAAGCGACCTCAGACATCCCCATTGGGATTCGAGTCGGTCAGCGCGCGCCTGACTTTCTCCTGCGCTCGCTGGACAACGTGAACGTCGCTCTGTCCGACTATCGTGGCAAAGTCGTCATTCTCGATTTTTGGGCCAGCTGGTGTGGTCCCTGCAAATCGACCATGCCCATACTAGAGAATCTGGCGCGAGTCTTGGCGACAGACGTCGTCCTCATCGGCGTTAGCCTGGATCGAAAAGCAAGTGATGCCTCGGACTATCTGGCGGCCAATCACTACGAATCGATGGTCGCGCTCTATGAAAACTATCCTGCAGCCCTCGCCGTATTTGAAACCTACGGAGGCGGAGGGATTCCCAAGACCTACGTGATTGATCGTACCGGAATCATTCGGTACGTGGGACACCCCGCGACGCTGCCGCGCCAAACCATCGAACGTCTGATCTAGCTCTCCTTGGCTGGACGCCGTCTGCCAATTCTGCGCTTGCCCCGTTTCCCGTCACGAGTCCCTTTGCGAGCAGACAGCGGCATGGTCTGTTCCACGGCCTTAGGCGCACACATGGCGGCGAGTCCGTCGTGGATCGTCTCAATTTGATACTCGCGCGTCTTTTGCGTAATCGGGATGTAGTCGAACGGCATGGCTCCCAATTGGCGAACCAGTCGTTCCATTTCAGCAAGACAGTGAATGGCTCCGCCACCCGATCCACCGGCTGCCGCAACACACACCGTTGGCTTGTCCGCAAGAATGCTCCTGGTTCCCGACTTCTTGGTCGCCTCGCAGCGACGGAGTCGATCGAAGAACGCCTTGAATGTTTCGCTCGGCTCGCCAAAATACACGGGCGTGATCAGAACGAGGCCTTCGGCTGCGTCGAACATCTCCTGTAATTTCGAAAAATCGTCTTCGCGAATGCAGCGGTGTTCCGTTCTACAGAGGCCCCATCCATCATTGCAGATGGCACATCGATCGATATTGAATTCGTTGAGATTGATCACGCGGGCCGGGCTCTTGCCATCGACTACGCCTTGTCTTGCTGCCTCACCGCATGCGGCTGTCAAGCCGCCCGCGTTTTGACTACTCATCACTACCAGAACCTTCATCCGTCTCCCTTCAATAGGGCCACCGGCTGATCAGCGCGTGAACCCGCGCTGACAACCTCGATGGCTCATCGGAAAGCCGCCTACTTGGCGGCCTCCTTGATTGCCTCAAGCACGCGCTCAGGAGTAAATGGCGTTTGCGTCAGCCGCACTCCCACAGCGTCATAGATGGCATTTGCGATCGTTGGAATGGGACCGTTGATGCCGATTTCTCCGACGGATTTCGCACCCATTGGCCCTGTCGGCTCGTACGATTCCACCAAGATGATATCCATCGGTGGCACATCAAGCATGCCCAGTATCTTGTAGTCGAACAAGGATGGATTGCGAACTCGGCCTTTCGAGCTGAGGATCATTTCCTCAGTCAGCGCATAGCCGATACCGTTCACAATCGCTCCTTCCATCTGGCCTTCTGCCATATGGGGGTTGATCGCCACGCCACAATCCACGGCTGCCACGTAGTGCACGACGCGAACCTTGCCCGTCTCCGTGTTGACGGCCACTTCAGCAAAATTAGCAAGGAACGGTGCCGGAGATTCGTGTGGAACACAAGAAGCTGTGGCACCGATTTGGAATTGGTCGGTTTCATACATCGCTCGCTGACAAACACGCGCTAGGCTCACGCTTTCCCCGCTTGCGGCAAACACGGCGTCATCGCGCAGGGTTAGATCGTTGGCGGATGCCCCAAGCATCGGCGCGGCGACGCCGAAGATCTGATCGCGAACCTGTTCAGCCGCTCGTTGCACGGCCATGCCTGACACATAGGTGGTCGATGAGGCATAGGCGCCCACATCAAATGGCGTCAAATCGGTATCGGATGACGTCACCAGCATCTTGGTCAGCGATACGCCCAAGACTTCGGCAGCAATCTGGGCAAGAATCGTATCTGAGCCTGTTCCAAGATCCGTTGCCCCCATCAGCAGATTGAAGGAACCATCTTCGTTCATCTTGAGCGTGGCTGCCGCCATGTCGATTTCTGGAATGCCCGACCCCTGCATCATAATCGACATGCCTACGCCGTGAACCCATGATCCGACCTTGAGTCGCTTGCCACGCTTCTTGGTCCAGCCAATACGCTCAGCACCGATGTCAATGCATCGAGGCAGCTCGCAGCTCTTCACGGTCTGAGATACCCCTTCGCGGCCCTCTCCCAACTTCTCAAAAATGGGCGATGTCTCACCGAGTTGAATGTGATTAATCCGTCGCAGCTCGATGGGATCCATACCCAGACGTACGGCCATTTCGTCCATCGCGGTTTCCAATGGGAAGTAGCCTTGAGTCGCTCCATAGCCTCGATAGGCGCCGCCTACAGGCAAGTTGGTGTAAACGGCCTGCCCGTAGAAGTGGGCATTCGGTGCCTTGTTGTATAGCGGCAGCGTCTTGGAACCCGTGTTCGCAAGAACCGTCAGTCCATGCGAGCCGTAGGCACCGGTATTCGACGTCGCTTCCATCTCAATGGCATGGAGTCGGCCGTCTCGTTTGGCTCCCAATTTGACGCGCACGCGCATGGGATGGCGAGTACGGGATGCCTCGAACTCTTCCTTGCGCGTCAGCGTCAGCAACGCAGGCCGCCCTGTCTGCAAACTCACCCACCCAGCAACGTCTTCGAGCAGGACCTCTTGTTTGGTTCCAAAGCCCCCGCCGATTCGCGGCTTAATCACGCGGATCTGCTGCATCGGAATGCCCAAGGTTTGGGCAACAATGCGCCGCACGTGAAAGGGAACTTGCGTGCTCGTGCGCAACACCAGGCGATGGGCACTGTCGAGGTAACTGAGCACGACGTGCGTTTCAATGGGCGTATGCTGGGCATACTGCGTCTCGCAGGTGAATTCTACAATTTCATCGGATTCTGTGAACCCTTGCTTCACATCTCCCACATCAATATCCACGTCCGCAACAATGTTTCGTGCCGCATCATAGATGCCAGGAGAGTCCGATTCATCGTGGATCACAGGTGCACCCTCGCGCCGCGCTTCGTCCATCGAAAGGACAGCGGGCAGCTCCTCGTACTGCACGCGAATGGCCTTCAATGCAGCTTCGGCAATCGCTTCGCTATCCGCGGCCACTGCGGCCACACGATCCCCGACGAAGCGAACCTTGTCTTCGAACATGCGCGAGTCATAGGGAGAGGGTTCAGGATAGCCCTGTCCCGCGGTCGTATGTCGAGTCGATGGTGTATTCAGATGCGTCAGCACGCAGGCGACGCCGGGGATCGCTTCAGCAGCAGTCACATCAATGGATGTAATGCGAGCATGCGCATACGGGCTTCCCAGGATCTTCACGTGCAAGGTATCCGGCAGTTGAAGGTCTGCGACGAATTCCGGCTTCCCTGTAACCAGGGCAAAGCCATCGACTTTGCGAAGACTTTTGCCGACCGTCGCGAAATTCTTGGCTCGATCAGACACGTGGCTCACCGTCCTTCATCAGTTCAGCTGCGCGTTGCACAGCACGAATCTGCTTGACATAGCCCGTACATCGACAGAGGTTGCCAGAGAGGGCTTCTCGAATCTCTCGCTCTGTAGGATCGGGATTCCTCGTCAGTAGATCGACAGTGGACATCACCATACCCGGCGTGCAATAGCCGCATTGCACGGCTCCCTCTGCAAGGAAGGCGGTTTGAACGGGATGAAGGATCTCTCCTGTCGCCAAACCTTCAACGGTGAGGATCTCCCCGCCATCTGCCTTGGCAGCAAACATGAGACAAGAATTGACGGATCGTCCATTGAGCAGAATCGCGCACGCGCCACAATCTCCCGTTCCGCACCCCTTCTTCACGCTCATGTATCCTTCGCGGCGCAGAACCTCGAGCAGCTTCTCGCCCGGATCCACCTCGAATTTCCTCTCACGACCGTTGATCGTCAACGTAATGGTCATTCTACTCACCGCCCCTGTTGGCAATACGATGCAGGCATCGTCGAACCCCAGCCTTCGCCAGCACGCGTCGGTACGCAGCGCTCGCCCTCAAGTCATCTTTTGCAGGAATGGCCTCGGCCGCGTGCGTAGCGACGGCCTCGATCACATCGGGCGTCAGTTGCCGGCCAATGAGTGCTTGTTCAACGCTTCGGATGCGACGCCCGATGTCGGGAGTGCCGCCGAATGCGATGCGTGCGTCGCTGCAAACTCCATCGTGTCGGGTGACGCGGCAAGCACAGTTCAGCATGCCTACGTCAAACTCCGTTCGAACGAATGTCTCGAAGCTCGCAACCGTGTCATTCGCTGTTGCAGGCAAAATCACGTGGGTGATGATGGTTCGCCCCAGAGATCCACGTTGCTCCATGGCGTCTTCTAGCGATGTCGTCTGTTCTTGACCCGCATAGACCACCACGTGTGCATCCAGCGCAAGGAACAACGGGATAACATCCGACCATGGATGGGTGCTCGCCAGCGTGCCGCCTAACGTGGCCGCATTGCGAAGCAGGGGGGAGGCGACCTGTCGCAGCATGGTCACAACAATCCCACCCAGATAACCCGCCACGGCAGGTGATTCCAACAGTTCGGTCAATGTGGCC
>JAHITR010000001.1 GCA_018817505.1 Candidatus Bipolaricaulota bacterium
ACGAGGAGAATGGCGCGCCCCTTTTCCCGCATGTCGACCAACGTCTGACGTATGTAGTGAGCAGAGCCAATGTCCAATCCACGCGTTGGTTGAGCGGCCACGATAATGGCTGGATCCTTCGCCAACTCCCGGCCAACAATGAGTTTTTGCTGATTCCCGCCAGACAAGCTCTTGGCAGGCGCGCTAGGGCCACTGGCACGGATTTCGAATCGATCCATCAGTTCTCTCACATGCTGGTTGATCTTTCCCCACTTCAGGACAGAGAAGTGGCCGCGGAATTCCTTCCAACGATGAACGCCCAAGATGGCATTCTCTGCCAGTGTGAAAGGGAGCACGAGACCCAGTTCCCAGCGATCTTCAGGAATGTGTGCGACACCGAGTTTGTAGATTTGTCGAGGATCGATGCCGAGAATATTGATTCCATTGATGGTGGCCGTTCCAGCCGTAGGTACGCGAAGGCCAGTCAGTGACTCGACAAGCTCTGTTTGACCATTTCCCTCAACGCCTGCGATACCGAAGATCTCTCCACCGTGAATGTCGAATGACACATCGTCAACGGCAATATCTCCGGTGTTCCCGCGAGCTGTCAAGTGTTCGACGTGTAGAATGCTCTTCTTCGAGCGATCCACGGGCTTGAGGACTCTGCGGACAGGCAGTTCGCTGTCGCTGAGCTCAACGGCATCCATTCCTTCGGCCTGGCCAACCATCAATTGGGCCAGTCGCTCCGTCGTGGCATCGGACGTCTTTACATCGCCGACCATTTCTCCCTGACGCAGCACCACAATACGATCCGTAATATCTTGGACCTCTTTGAGTTTATGCGTGATGAGGATAATCGACTTGCCTGCGTCTCGGAGTCGCCGAAGCAAGATGAACAATTCATCAACTTCCAGCGGCGTCAATACGGACGTTGGCTCATCGAGGATGAGCAGATCGACATCTCGAGAGAGGACTTTGAGAACTTCGACGCGCTGCTGTTCTCCGACTGCCAATTTCTCAACAGGTACATCCAACGGTATCTGGAGCCCGCTTTCCTCCATGAGAGCTTTGAGATCCTCGATCGTTTTCGCGAGTCGAAGCAGCGAAAATGGGCGCTCGAATCCTAGCGCGACATTCTCAGCCGCAGTGAATGTCCCGACGAGCGCGAAGTGCTGATGCACCATTCCGATACCAAAATCGAGCGCCTCACGTGGACTGGAAAAACGAACGACACCTTTCGGGGAAATGACGCGTCCCCGCGTAGGCGGAAGCAGCCCTGAAAGGATCTTTGTCAGAGTTGTCTTTCCTGCGCCGTTTTCGCCGAGTAGGCCGATGATCTCATGGGGATGGATTTCCAGGGACGCCTCTTTGAGAGCAACCGTTCCATCGGAGTAGACCTTGGTGATGTTCTCTGCTCGAAGGAAGAAGTCATTCTTAGTGGGTGTTCTTGCATCACTCATTCGTGCCCCCAACCCAGTCGTTTTGATTTCTTGATTGCGAGTGCAAGTAGAACACAGGGAGAGAGGAGAATCCTCTCTCCCTGTCATGTGACTCGGATTTTGCTTCTAGTTCAGCGGATACAGACCTCGGACCGCTTCGATCTCGGCATCGTTATTCGCCGTAGGAACGACGATTGAGCCATCAAGAATGCCAGCTTCGAGTTCAGCGACGGCAGTCCAGATCCACTGCGCGACTGAGGCTCGATTGGCGGTCCAGTTGGCGATGATGTAGTTGCGGGCGCTCTGTGTGTCTTCAACGGCACCTGCGCCTACGCCGAATTCGATGAATTCGATGAGTAGATCGCGGTCGCTGATTCCGACGCCGCCTTCGGCCAAGCCGAGGCTCGTTACGCCAGCTACGAATGTGTCAGTCACGACCGCTTCAACGGCAGCATAGACTGCTTGGTCAACGCGCTTCATACCGCTGGCAAGGGCATGGAATCCCTGTCCGAACCAGTCCTGGTTTGCGTCGACGCCGAAGTAGAAGGGAGGACCGTAGACTGTACCTGCGTTGTCATGGAACTCGACGACGGCTTCGTGGTCACCCGTGCCTAGAGGGCCTGCAACGTTGTAGATGCCAACTGCGCCTTGTGCGAGCATGGCTTCAGAAGCAGCCTTGCCCAGTGCAATGTCATCGAACGTGCCGGTATAGGTGTAGAGCATGGCGACTTCGGCAGCGTTGCCTGTGAGCTCCGTGTAGCGAGTGAGTCCCCAATCCTGACCGAATCGGAATCCGGCTTCGAAGTGATAGAGCACGGGGATCGGAATTCCCAATACGATACCTGTCGCTGCAAATCCAGAATCAGCAGCAGCCATGCCAGCAAGTGCACCGATCAGTGCGGACATTTCGTTTTCTCGGAACACGTAGTTCATGATGTTGGGACCGACAATCCAGTCCACATCGATGATGGCGAATTTCTGTTCCGGATATTCGGCGGCGACGGTGCCTAGAGCATCACCGAGAAGGAAGCCGATCCCCAGAATGAGATCATAGTCGCCTGTTCGAGCGAGGTTGCGGAAGTTCGGAAGGTAGTCGGCTGCGGAAGCGCTCTGTACTTCAGTAACTTCCAGTCCGAAATCTGTGGCCGCACGATCTGCGCCGTTAAAGCCCATGTCGTTGAACGAGAGGTCGCCTCGTCCGCCGACGTCCAGAACGATACCTATTTTTCCTTCTGCTAGGCCAAGTAGGGAAATCCCTACCAACAGTACGAGCGTTAGAGCGAAAATCTTCTTCAATGAAACCTCCTTGAAGCGCACAAACCGATATCTCACCGTCGTCCGGTGCCCGCATTAGCTATGGCTCATTCTAGTCCAACAGCAGGTGCATGGCAAATCTGTTGGAGTTGTGCACAGACAAGCGAGGATCCGCGAAAGACCTATAAGTTGGGCGTTTGCTTGCTCATGAAGGTCCTAAAAGCTGTATGACTGTCTTGCTGCATGGTGGCTTTGCAGCGAATCGACGGTAGTCACAGCATCGTCGAGGTCGTAAGCTGTTGTCATGAGACTGGTTTTGGGGTGGATGCTGGTTGTGGTGACTGTCGCCTGTACCGCCATCGGAGGCGAACCCGGCGAAACCGGCAGCTCATTTGCGGACGTATACGATGCTTTTGCTCCTCTGGCAGTATTTCATCGTTCTTATGCTGATCATTTATTTTACGGCACGGATCTGTCCATTCCCCATGCACTTGGCGATGCATGCGATGAGACAGGCTACTCGTTGGCACTACTCCATCTCCGTCTCGCAACTCAAACGGGGTCAGCCATGGTTGCCACAATGACGGGGCTTGCGAGATTGCGCGCCGATCTTGCAGCGTTTTGTAGCAATCACTCACAGCTGCTGACCTCAATCGCTGAGACGAACGACCCAGACTACGCTCAATTGAAGGATGCAAGTGATCGGGGCGTCTTTTCTGATATTTATCGGATGCAAGGAGGTCTACAGACTGCGTTCGAGGTCTACCTAGACGGAATCAGTGAGGAGTACGACGTGTGGAGATTCGCCGTTGCTTTCTCGCTTAGAACCTTATTGGCCTCAACTGTCCTTGAGCACATCGATCCCAATCTGCGCGCCATTCTTTATGGGGCTGAAGAAGCGACCCGCCCTCCAGCATTTGTCCCCGAAAAGATCGCCGTCGCCATCGAGGAATTGCTGACGTATGTTGGGGCACCCTTGGAGGAGTCGGATCTTGAGGATGTGCGGTTCGTAGCCCAATTCATCTACGAGTATGTTGTGCAAAGTCTCTAGGAATGGGGGGAGGGAAGGCGGGCTGCTGAGTCCGCCTTCCCAGGGTAAGAACCGTTGGCTGTTCTACCGTACTCGTATTCTTCATTTCCCGCTTGTTTCTCTGCAAACAGCCGGTTCTTGAGGTTCATGCGCAAGGAGAGGCACCGCTCGTACGGTGCGGAAGTTGTAAGGAGGTACGATGCAGAGGACTTGCTCCCATCGCTTGGTTCTCCTTGCTTGCACGCGCCTCTTCGCTCTTGTCTCAAGCTTCGAGAGAATACGGCGAGATCGAAGATGGAGCACTGGAATCGGTACTCCCTGAGCGTGCCGCTGACGACATTCTTGTCGCACAACCCTCTAGGCGGAACAAGACAAGTGTCTTTGTGTGGAGCTGACGGGTGAGATGGAACAACAAGGACGCCACGATCAGTCGCAGCCGGGAAACGAAAAGCAACTGGGCTTCCGCGAGTTCCCGGCTCCTGACTACATGAAGATGCTCTTGCCGACAAGCAGGGCACAAATACCCAAACGGCGATGGTGCCAACGACCCATCGGATCCTGCGAACACGTTACGACATGTGAAAGAAAAGGTCGAATTAGCCAGTGTGTCCAGTCACAACACCAGCTTTCAATCTGCCGATCGCGCGCAATCCGCATTGAAGCAACCGTTCAGCAATCCCAACAATCTGCTGGAACCAAAGACTCCAACTTGGCCTATTCAGGTGCTCGGCGAGCGATTCGCCAGTAGTCCTGTACGGTCTGAATGAGTCGTTCGAAATCCTTGGAATCGACGGGCTTGGTCATATAGCTTGCTGCGCCGCTGTCATAGGCCTTAACCATATCTTCCTCTCGTTCGGAGATGGTCAGTACGATCACAGGGATACGGCGGAGCCGATCGTCTTCCTTAATTTTGGCCAATACTTCCAGTCCGTTGATCTTGGGAAGATTAATGTCCAGAAGGATGAGATCGGGGCGCGGTGTGTCTTCAAAATCGCCCTTCTGTGCGAGCGCGTCGAGCGCTTCTTCGCCATCCTGAGCGAAATAAAGCTCGCACTTCAGATCGCTCTTTCGCATGGCTCGTTTGATGATTGTGACATCATTAGGGTTGTCTTCGACAACCAGGACCTTCATTTTTTCAAGGTTATGCATGGGGTTCCACCTCTCTTGCTCGGGGGATAGTAAAGTAGAAGGTGCTACCTTTGCCAACTTCCGACTCTACCCAGATTGTGCCGCCGTGTTCCTCGACGATCCGCTTGCAGATCGCCAGCCCAGCGCCTGTGCCTTCATAGTCCTCTCTCGGATTGAGTTTTTCGAAGATACCGAACACACGTTCTTGGTAGCGGGATTCGATCCCGATCCCGTTGTCCTCCACGAAAAACGTTGCCGAGTTGTTGTTGCTGCGTGCATCCTTCTTCCAACCCACACGAATCATGGGTAGTGCCTTGTCGTTGTACTTGATTCCGTTGACGATCAGGTTGCTGAAAAGCTCGCCGATCCTGACACGACTTCCCTTCACCGGAGGCAAGTCGGGTTCTACCTGAAGATTGACGCCGCGTAGGCGGATCTCCAAATCTTCTCGGATCTCTTCTAGCATTCGCTGCGTGTTGATACGATCGAACGACTTGGTATCCATGTGAATACTTGCCAGTGACAACAGGTCGTTGATCAATTGGCGCATTCTTGCTGATGTGCGTTTTAGCGTATTGAGATAGTCTACGCCCTCTTCATCCAGTTTGTCACCATAGTCCTCCAACAGGAATCCGCTGAATGTTTCGACCGTACGTAGCGGTTCTTTTAGATCGTGAGAAACGACATGAGAGAACTCCTCTAGCTTTTCGTTGCTTCGTTCGAGATTGCGTGTCTTTTCGCGCAGGGTCTCTTCGAGTTGCTTCAATTCGGTGATATCGATGTAATGATCGATGCGCCCGCCTTTGTAGCGATCGGTCTCAATGGGGATTGATCGGTATTCGAGAATGCGTTCGGCACGACTTAGCGTTGGGCGGACGTGGCACACGATCGAGTCAATGCGTTCTCCTCGGTCAATCGCCTCTTCCATCACTTTGGACAGCGTCTGCGCGTCTTCGAAAGCGCCTACATAGCGAGAGAGCGCACGTTTGGCGTCTACGCCGATCAACCGATCACGATCAATGCCAAAGAATTTTCCGATCGTCGCATTGGCCCAGATCACTTCACGCTTGCGGTCCGTCAGAATGATGCCGGAATCCAATGTGTCGATGGAATCCTCAATCAACCGGCGATGCGGAGCTTCTGTCTCCATAATCTGGCGCTGCAACTCTGCTTCAGTGGATCGATCACGTGCCTCGATAATTGCCAATCGCTCGTTGACGCGCGATCCTCGAATTTCGACGGGGAAGCTCTTCCGATCCTCTGACACAAAGCGCGTTTCGATGCTGCGTATCTCTCCGCGATCAAATAGACGGATCAATTCCATCTTGATCTTCGCCGTTTCGCTAGGATGCACATACTCAGTGAGTTGGAGTGATCTGCGCGTGGGATGACCGATAGCGGTTCTTGAAGCTTCATTGCGGCGAACGACAGTGCCCTCTCGATCCACGAAATGGAGAATGTTCAACGCGGGTTCGAAGACTTCCTCATCGTAGCGATCCTTCAGGGATCGCGGTTGCTGCCACATGGCGCGTTTTGCTTGGCTGCGTTCATTGAGCCATCCGATCAATCCGCTGGCAGCCATGTAGATTGAGGGAAAGGCAATCCACGTACCGAGAGACTGTTTCTCAAAGAACAGAAGAAGAACGAGGCCGGTGATCGAAATCCCTGCGCCCACAAGAAGCGCACCGCGCAGTCGAAGCGTTCGCGTTCCGAAGAGCAAAGGGAACACGAAAGCAACAAAGACAACAGGTGTGAGTGCGATGCCCATTTGGTCCATCACGATACTCACGACCAATGCCACGACATATGAAACGCTACTAATAATGGTGCGTTCCGTAGGATTCAGTCCGCTAGCCAAGATTCACCTGTCCTCGAACGGGTCAGAGCAGGCTCGTGTGTGTGCGCCTAAGACAACGTTAGGAATGCGGCGCACGGAAAGAAAGGACACAGATCACCTTGGAATGGGACGTTGTTCAAAGAATTCCCACTAAATGATCAAATTCGGATTGAGACCGGATGAAGAGGGCTCGATGATCTTCTGCAAATAGGGCTCTCTCAGGATTTTTATTTTGCGGCTCTCGATAGAGATGATGCCACGGCTTTCCAGCTCGGACAGCGTTCGAATGGCTGTTTTGGAGGAAACGCCCGCCATCTCAGCAAGCTCCGCACGAGAAAGCTCAACGCCGCTCTTGCCCAGATGAAGGATCAAACGTGCGAGTCGTTCTTTGCTTGAGGAGTAGGAGCGTTCTGCCAGTTTGTTTTGGAATGCCTTCAGTTCTTCGGAAAGCCGCTCGTACACGCGAAAGATCGTCTTGGGATGTCGCTCAAGGAAATAGAAGAAATCTCCGCGTTCGATGAATCCTACAGTGACGGGATCCAGCGTTTTCGCATACGCATTGTGACTGCCTTTGTCGAAGAGGGTCGTTTCGCCGAGGATCTCTCCAGGTCCCACAATCTTGAGGATCTGGCTCTTGGCGCGCATGCTACGCTTGACCAGCTTGACCATGCCGTCAAAAATAAGATAGAAGCCGAATGCTGGTGCTCCTTCTTGAAAAATGATTTCTCCGCGGCCGTAATTGATCACTCGAATCGTTTCGCGAAGTTTCTCCAGTTCCTTTTCTTTAAGATCTGAGAGAATTCGAAAATCCTTAAGCTCGACCATGCCTACCCCCTCGTGCAAAGAACAACGCTCGAATTAGACACGTCTGTCCCCCCTGCATTTGATCGCTCATCACCCGTTGTTCGGGGTCAGACGTCCGGCATTGTAACCGATATTACAGAGGAAACCAAGAACCTGACATTCCTCGTCCGTAGCTTCAGTAGGACGTTAGCGTTACCGTCTATCCCGGCGATGAGTGATGTTTGGCGGGTGCTGTTTCAGCGTCACTCTGGTAGCATGGCGACGCGCACTACTGAACAAAGAAAGACGGCGGCAAATATGGCTTGAAACTGTTTCCCACTGCTTCTACACTTCTGTCGATCGCCGGAGTGGCGGAATTGGCAGACGCGCAGGATTCAGGATCCTGTGAGGTTCACACCTTGTGTGGGTTCAAGTCCCACCTCCGGCAAAGCGAGAACTCCGTTCATATTCTCTTGCAGCACATCTAGCTGCTAAATCTTGTTGCCCAGAATGCGAGCAGCACAAATCCGATTTGAAGCACCACAAACCTTGCGGTGACTTTGGACTCTGGCCATTCTAATGAAGGCAACCAGTGGGGCCGTCCATGACTTGCGGATGCCTCAAAATGGTGATGGAGAGGACTCATCTTGAAGATTCGTTTTCCGGTTAGCTTGAGAGCTCCAACTTGGACAATGACAGATGCCGCCTCCAGCACAAAGATGCCTGCGAGAATCGGCAGCAAAAGAGCAGCGCCGTTGGCTAGGGCTAATGCGCCGATGATTCCACCGAGCGCAAATGAGCCGACATCACCCAAGAACAAGCGAGCGGGATAGGTGTTGAGCCATAGGAACCCACTCAATGTTCCCAAGAGGGGAAGAATCAGTAGCATGTTCTCACCTGTCGGGAAGATCACCAGCAAGCCCCCCAACACGAGGATGGAGACCCCAGTAGCCAATCCATCGAGTCCGTCTGTCAGGTTTGCGCTGTTGGTTGAGGCGACCAGAAGAATCCAGGTAAGCAACAGACCTGCGATCCAAGGCAGTGTGATGAGGACGTCTGAGAACGGGATTCGCTGCGGAACCAGGATCTGTTCCTTGAAGAGGAAGTAGAGACCGCAAGACAGAAGGCTGCCCAGGAGGATCTTCTGTATCTCAGTCAAGCCAGTCGACTGCTTCCTATAGAGGCTGATTAAGTCATCGGCTAGGCCCATCCCACCGAATGCCAGCCCAGAGGCCAAGACGAACCAGCCGTAGCTCGGCCATCCCTGTTTGATTGCCAGCAGCACGATCGATCCAACCCAACCCAGAAGCACGATGACGCCGCCCATCGTAGGCGTTCCCGCTTTGCTGGCATGGGATTGGGGCCCAACATCTCGGATTTGTTGTCCCACGGATTGATTGCTCATCCAGAGTGCGAAATAGTGGGACACAATGGCTGTGATTGGCATGAGTAGAAGGCTCGACGCGAGGATCCAGTTCACTTGGGCTCGGCACCTCGAAATTCGCCGTCACACTCGATGAGTTGACGGCGAACGCTGGCGTGGTTCTTCCGCTTGCTTGCCAGTGCATCCTGTACGAGCTTAAACAGATGGTAGCTTGAGAGGATGCAATATCCCTGGTCCGCACATCCACGCAAGACGCCCTCTGAGAACTGAGTTGGTCGGCGCTTGGGATCCAATTCGCGAGAACCACTTACAACAAGGATGCCTTTCATGCGTCCGTCCCCATCAGTGACTGCTTGATCAATACAATCAAGGAGGTGTCGATACGCAGGCAACTCAACCTTCGCACCCTCTGCGGCTTGCGCAACCACGAGAGCATCTCCCTCTTGGGAGCGAAGGGTGAGCACCCCGTCGACGATCTCTACGTCGAATCCGAGTTCGCGGAATCCGTCCGCGACTGCGGGCAAGAAAGCAAATCGACCTTTGGTGTAGAGCATCCGTTTGTGACGCGTCTTCTGGTCCCACTGGGTGCGCAGCTCGGCGAGTTTCTCTGCAATGGCGGTTTGACGTTCGTCAAGACGCACGAGCTCATCCTGCAATTCATCCTCTCCTGGAAGCGGATACCCAGGGAGCCAATCGGGGCTGGCTGCAAAAGATGGACGATCGATCATCCGATGGATGGCATCATGAAGCACGGACGCCTCATGGGATGGCGAGACACCTTCGGTGGGCGGAACGAGGATCAAACGTCCTTCGTCGAACGGAATTTCTAGGGCGAGAACGTCTCCCACCTTGTTTCTTGCCAAGACTTTGGCGAACCGGTCGATGGGAGTGGAAAGCAAATCCTGGTACACCGCATCATAGACGAAGAAGTCCTGGAATTGTTGCATGTAGTCTGAGAACGGACTTGAGGACTCTTCAATAACGACATCCCGTCCGCGGCGGGGGATGAATCGACCATTCGAAGGAAATACAAGTTGATGATGTCGATCGATCAATGAGATACTGGGCAGCCAGCTATAGCGATCGAGATGCTCGACAGGCGCAGATCCTGAAGTGATCTCTAGCGTCTCGCCTCGCGTTCTGAGTCGGCATATGATGATTCCGCCAGCCTGCTTGAGCAAATCTTCGCTTTCTGCACGACGCTTGCTCATCCACGCAACCAGCGTCTTGCTGAGCCCTCGGTCGCGTTGCGCATCGATGCGGCGTACTCCATCGGGGCTGACTCCCACCTCACGGATCCACCGACTGCTGATATCTAGGGGATCGATGAGGACCACATCATAGGCTGAGAAGGAGAATCGTCCGAAGAAACCTTCACTTTGAATGGCCGGGTGATCCAATCTCCAATCAATGGACAAGCTGAGATTTTCCATGGCAACGCTAGTTTACTGCCTGACGTTTGCAGTCGGCAAGATCGAGCGACCTCAAGTAGGGGAGGTGTCTCTCCCAGCAAATAGAAAGGGGCCGCCAAAAGGCGGCCCCTTCAAAGGGAACCACGGATTACGGAGTTTCCAGACTGTTGATTGTTGTCGTCCAGAAGACGAACCGACTCGTCTCTGTGTAAGAGATGGCAGAACCTACGCGGAAGTTGACACTGGGCGTCAACTCGGCGCTGCTTCCGCTCGGCAGTCCAACCACAAACGGTGAGACCGGCGGATGCACCATCGAATGTCGCAGATAGACGAAGCTTGACGAGGTGTCAAGGATTCCGTCGCCATTGAGATCCAATTGGAGTTTCAACCACATGCTGCTGGAGCTGGGAATGCGGAACTCATAATCGACGCTACCTGTTTGGACAGATCCGTCAAAAACGAGGGTTCTTCCTTCATCCGTCGGTGTTGGAAGGATGCCCAGCGGCACGACGCCACTCGAAGATTGTCCGATACTCTGGAATGAAGCGTCTGATCGTACTTCGAGCCGATACGCGTGCGGGGTCGTCCAACTTGCGCCTGCATTGACAGTCAGGTGCCAAGAATCGGTCCCCCAAACGAATACGCCAGGAGTCGTTCCCATGGCAGGAACTCCTGGAGTTCCTCCCGTTGCCGTAATGACGACCGCTTGGGTGGATGTTGCGGATAGACCAGCATTGTCGACGATCGTCAATCTCACCATGGCTACGCCAGGCGAGTTGTACGTCGCATTGACGGTCGGAGTGAATGCGTCATCCACACCATTGCCGTCCAGATCCCACGCATAGCTCACGACAATTCCGTCAGGATCGTAGGACGTCGTTGCATTGAAAGCGACTGACTGGCCGACCACCGGAGTTGTGGGAGCAAAGGTGAATTGAGCTATGGGTGCCTGTTGTACCAAACCAATCCCCACACTCTGAATCTGAATATCCGTAGCGCCATCGTCATCAGTGACCGTCAGTGTGACTTGATAGCTTCCTGCGCTGGCAAACTGGTGATAGACGATCGGCCCGCTGACTGGGGATGATCCGTCACCGAAAGACCACTGGTACGAAGCGATCGACCCGTCAGAGTCTGTTGACCCCGTCCCATCAAAACGCACCCACTCGCCGATCGTCGGCGTAGCGGGCAGGATCGAGAAGCTAGCTGTTGGAGATGCGTTCGCAGCTCCGCCAACCTGAATCGTCTGAGTTCGAGTGGCCGTTGCGCCGTCATCGTCAGTCACGGTTAGTGTGACCACGAAAATACCGGCTCCCGCAAACCGATGCCACACCAGACTTCCGATGTCGGTCGTGCCATCGCCGAAGTTCCAAGCGTAATTCGAGATGGTGCCATCTGGATCCGATGATGTGGATCCATCGAATTGTACCCAGGCGTTGACCTGAGGATTCGTCGGGGAGAAGGTGAAACCGGCAGTGGGAGACTGATTGGATGGGCCGACCTGAACCGCCAACGATGTAGAATCGGTTGCGCCATCGTCATCCGTGACGGTCAGAGTGATGATGTATGTGCCTGCGGTCGTGAATCGGTGCCAGACCAGGCTTCCACTCCCTGTGGATCCGTCTCCGAAATTCCAGGCATAGCTAGCGATCGTTCCATCCGCGTCAGCAGATGCTGAGCCGGAGAACTGAACCCAGGCATTGACCATTGGATTAGTCGGAGTTGCTGAGAATGCAGCATTCGGGGACTGGTTGCTTGTTCCTGCCTGAACGGCTTGTGTCATCGTGTCGGTGGCACCGTCATCGTCCGTGACTGTCAACGTGACGATGAACGTGCCTGGCGTATTGAATCGGTGCCAGACTCCGACACCCGTATCAGTAGACCCATCACCGAAATTCCACGCGTAGCTGACGATGGTTCCATCCGAGTCAGTGGATGAGGAGCCATCGAATTGGGCCCATGCGCCAACAGGCAAGTTGGTCGGCGTGTACGAGAAATCAGCGGTTGGGGAGGAATTGGTGGGGAACTGCGGAACCAACGTCACATTAATCGTCCGGGTAATGCCTCCAATAACCAGCGTGGCTGCTTGCCACCCCAGATACCCAGGTTTGGTCACGCTGATCTGATGGAAGTCCTGTGACACGTGAAGGGTCCTAGGCGTATAGCCTGCATATTGTCCATCGACGTAGATTAATCCACCAGACGGCGTTGAGTTGATGACCAACGTGCCATAGTTTGGCGGGGCCCCGCTCACGATTTCGAATGACGTGAAATCCCAACTGCGCTCGCTGATCGGAAGGATCCCAAGGATCTGCACTTCGATCTGAGCCTGGAATACCTGCGGATCAGTCGAGAAGAAGGCAAACGGATCGACTGGTGTTGTCGTGGCCAGAATCTGCACGAACTCGGTTCCGAAAGGTGGACCAACATGCCAACTACCTGGGAGTGTGTGTTCGCCAGCCTGTACGTAATTGTTTATTCCTGCCAGTTCTGGATTAGGAAACATTTGGACGGCAGTTCCGTCAGGAAGGATATCCCAGATGTAGATGTAGGCTGCTTTGTTGACGCTGTAGGAAATGACTATGGGGGCGCCATCTTGGTAGGCCGCCTTGTCGACCCAAACTCGAACTTCAAGCTCGCTGCTCTCAGGAGGAGACGGGAAAATGCCCAGCGGGGCGACATTGTTTTGACCCATACTCGTGAATGCAGCGAACGCGATGAAGAACAAAGCTGCAATTCCTATCCGGCTTGTTCTCATTTTCATGTCCGCCTCCTTTGTTCTTTTGGTCGGTCTATGTGTACATGCGCTGACTTAACTTACAGCAGCCAACGCGACTTGTGTCAAATCTGAGGGCTCGATGCGGTCAAGTACAAGCGCAACATCTTCAGCCGTGAAGCTGACGCCCTGAAGCATGGTCAGTCGATTGTGTACTTCTTGGTACATGACATGGCCTTCGAACGGACTACCGCCGCCTTCAAGGAATTCACCGATTGTTCCGGAAATATGGATGAGAAGCTGATTGAACCGAGGCATGGGAATGGCGGTCGAAACAGTCTGTGGTGCACCGACAGGCACGCTGAAAATTCCCTTGGCGTAAAGAAGGTCGCGCGTCTCCGCAAGCAGAATGAGGCGTTGATTTAAACCACCCTCGATTTGCTGGAGGGGCACACCGCGAGCCAATCCTTCAGACGCTCGATTGATAAGGCCCTCGATAGGCAATCCATCCTCCATAGCATGGGCAAGGATCATGAGAACCGCTTCCTTCTCAAAGGGCGCGCCTGGGTGATTGACCAATCGATCAATCAACCGAAGAAGAGATTCGCCGGGGAAATCAACTTGGGGCATGGAAAGTTCAATGGTCGAGAGAATGAACGACGGATTGGAAACCGGGATGGAGTACAGCGCCTGTTCATACTCCGCTAGGGGAGTTTGTGCGATGCTTCCGGCAGTAGGCAGGGTCAGGAGAAGTGCCATGACCCAGAATCCGAGTGCTCTCTTAGAGATCATACGCCATCACCTCCACGTCCGATGTAGCGAACGGAGCTGTATTCTCCAAAGCTCTGAATATATTCGTCGGCGAGCGGATCTTGCCCCCACCATCGACCGTCAATGAGGAACGCGTATTCATACCGTCCTGGTGAGAGCTGAATGCTTGCTGTCCAAATACCATCTCCATCAGGATCGGAAAGATCCGTCCCTTCCCAGGCATTAAAGTTGCCTACGACAGCGACATTCGTAGCATCCATTGCGGGCAGTACGAACAGAACTTCTTGAGTGCCATCTGCGGAATGAATGGGCTGGAGAGACAATCTGGGCCCTTCGATTGCTGGAAGAGGAGCATCGGACAACGACAGGCCAACGAAAAGAAAGACCGCAGCTGTGGCGCCGACTACGGCAATCTGCGCCAATCGGGCACTCCGAGTTGGTGCCAACAAGAGCTCCAACCATTGGAACCATCTGAGACGTGGACGTCGCTCGCCGAGTTCCATCACGACGCGCTCTTCCAAGTCGGTCAATCTTTCAGCTGACGCGGCGACTTCGGCCTTCAGCGTGTCCTGCAATAGGACTTCCAGTGCGTCATGATTCATGCTGGATCACGCTCCTTCCTCAAACAGACTTTTTAGCATAGCCTTCCCTCGATGAATACGTGTTTTGACTGTTCCCTCAGGGATTGAAAGAATGTCGGAAATTTCTTGGTACGGAAGCTCGTTATAGAACCGAAGAACAAGAGGGGCTCGATAGCTGTAGGGCATCTTGGCGAGAGCCTCGCGGATCTTCAATTGCCGATCCTCTGCGCCAACCAGTTTCGCCGGATCCGTTCCTCCTTGAATATGCAGGGGCTCTTCAGTCGATGGATGGTTCTTTCGGTACCGAAGCTTGTTTCTGCACAAATTGGCAGCAATCGTGAACAGCCATGTCGAAAACCGTCTTTCCAGGTCGTATCGCCGCAAGTTGAGATATGCTCTAATGAAAGCGTCGTGGCTGACATCTTCGGCATCTGCGCGATTGCGCATGAATCCGAGACACAATCCGAACACAGCATCCTTGTAGCGGCTAATGATCTCGCCCCAAGCGTCTGTATCACCTTGCAGTGATGCTCTCAACAAACTCACCTCATCTTGCACACGGAACACGTTTGCGTATCCTCCTCGGTGTGCTCAATATACACCCTTTGCAGCAGCAAGTTTCGCAGATGACATCCATCACCTTCATCTGGGACGAACCCCCCAGTAGCGATAGCCCAGCGTCCACCAAACGCGGTTGAGGTCTCTAGTAGACTCAAGTGGGTCATCCGATGGCCCTGCCAAGATGTTGGAGATTGGCATATCTTAAGGAGGTCAATGAGATGTCCGCGACACGAGCCAAAGCGGGCCGCCGAAACAGGAAGCTTGCCGCCGTGATTTGCCTATTGGCGCTCATGACGATGGGATTGGCTGCATGCCGTGGTTTTTTTGGCCAAGCCCCCATTGCGCTATTGGTAACTGACTCTGCAGGCGACCAAGAGGTCCCCATTACGTATACATTTGATATCAGCGGATCCAATGATCCCGACGGGACCATTGCCAGCTATGAGATCGATTTTGGCGATGGATCGACCCACGCCACAGGCACCGACGTGGCCGATGTGATTACCCACGAATATGACACAGCCGGTTCCTATACGGTCCTATTGACGATCACAGACAATGATGGCCGCATTGGAATGGTCAATGGTGTTGTCTCAGTCGGTCCGGTGATGATCACATTTGCCGCCAACCGCGTTGCCCAGTACGACATCTATCGCATGGAGGGCGATGGAACAGATCAAGGCACTGTGAAGAATACGCCTGATGATGAGCTATTCCCCGATCTGCTGCGTTCGACACGTGACAAGATTGCCTATACCGCGGAAGATAGCTTGAGCTGGAACATTTGGACGATGACCATTACCGGAGCAAGTCAGAATCAATTAACAGTCCAGACGCTATCGAATCAAATCCAGCCAAGTTGGGCATACGATGGGGCAACGATTGCCTATGCATCGAACGCAGCGCAGACGCCGTCGACGACCACATGGGAACTCTATACCATGACCGCGGCCGGAGGCTCGCAAACGCAACTGACGACGCAAAGCCCGTCCTGGGCGATTGCCCCTGCCTGCTCGCCCGTGAATGACGACATTCTGTTTGTATCGAACAAGACGGCGACGGGCGGAAGCTCAATATGGCTCTGGGAAGACGCCTTGGGTGCTGCGACGGAACTGTATGATTCCGATGGCCGCAACGGTGACGCATCTCCTGCGCTAACGCTTGCTAGCACAGTCCTCAATTTGCCTGCTGGCGCTGGCATTTCCAAGCCAGCATGGTCCCCAGATGGAACCAAAATCGCGTTCTCACGCGAGCGCCCAGTGACTGGTGAGATTGACATCTACGTCATGGATGCTGACGGCACCGGTGCTGAATCTCTAGAGGACTACGTTGACGGTTTGGGCGTGCTCAACACAAACATCACCACTGACGATGACGAATTCTGCCCCTACTGGCTCGAAGACGGCAGCGGCATCTGCTTTGTCAAGGAAGATGGGAGTGGCGACTATCAGATCAACAAGGTGACGTTTGCCACGGGAGCGATCACCGTCCTGACAGCTACTGGCAACAACGTATCCCCGACTTCCAGACGCTAAATCTCCGATTTGCATTTGGGGGCAAGATCATTGATCTTGCCCCCGCTTTCTTTGGGATGACACAATCGCCATATGAGGGTGCACGTTGTCAGCAATAGCGAACTGCACAGCACAATCCAATTGCCCCATCGGGTGTAGAGCGAAAGATCGGTCCGTAGCTCAATGTTGCCGGATAATACGCCCTCAGTCCGGAGTGATTGTACGATGTCTCCTGAAGGCGACACGATGCCTGAGATTCCACCATTGGCGGCCTGGATTACCCATCGTCGGTTTTCAACAGCTCGGAAGACAGCTGATGCAAAATGGGCCACCAGCTCAGAGCTCTCATCAAACCAAGCATCATTGGTGACCGTAATCAAGGTTTGCGCACCTTTCAAGGTGAATTGGCGAGCTGGCGAGGGAAACGTCGATTCAAAGCAGATAGGTGTTCCATAAATCGACACGGGGCGGTAGCCATCTCCTCGGCTGAGATCGATTGGCAAAAACGACTGCGCCCACGATCCCAGTCCAAGGCGCTCTAGCAGACCGCGGCCAGGGATGTATTCTCCGAAGGGAACCGGGTGAACCATGTCATAGCTATCGGCCAGCTCTCCCGATTCGGAAAACAGGGCGACCGTATTATAGACTTCTCGGTTCCGAAACACGCCAGTTCCCAAGAGAACCTGCGCATTCGCCTGTCGTGCGAGCTCTGAGAACGAGTGCTTGAGTGATTCATTCTGCAGGATGTAGGCGGGCAAAATCGACTCAGGGAACACGATCAGATCAGCATGGGCCTGCAGCGCCTGTTGCCCGAGTTCCAGATAGCGGTCACGTAAATCCGGAAGATTTCTGCCATCCAGCTTGTCTTCCTGCGAAACCTTCGAGGATACGATGGCCACACTCAGTGGATTGCCCGGTGAGGATTGACGAATCAACGAGAACGTAGCAAGCAACAGGACCAACCCTCCTGCAAGAAGAACAAAGCGGAGATGTCGTTTGCGAAAGAACAGGGTCAGGCTTCCGTTGATGGCCACAAGTACGCCTGAGATGAACCAGGGGCCAAACAGGGATGCCGATTGAATCAACATCGGAACACGGAATAGTGCCCCGTAAAGCGTGCAAAATCCCAGACTCAAGGGACCGAATGTTCGAAGATACTCGGCAAGAACAAACAAAGCAGGTGCCAAGAGAAGCCAAGTCCAAGTAGAGGATTGGCGTCGCCAAGTGATGGCCATTCCAAGGATACCGCAGCCCAAGCCGAACAGAAGAGCCAACAACGCCAGGCCCGCGATGACGATTGGATAGAATCGCGATAACGTCGCGATCCATCGAAGGTCAATGGCAAAGAATGCCACTCCAAAGAGGAATCCAGGCAGGAAGCCTGTTCGTCTATCCAGTACGACGAACAAAGGGACGAGTGAAAAGAAGACTAACGGATAGGCACCAAATCCTGGCATGGCGAGGGCTGTCAACACACCTGAACCCAGGGACAGTAGGGTTTCCTTCCACGTCAAATGAGTCATATACTTCGTATGATACCGCGAAGGAGGGGGATGCATGCACCCGATTCTGCTGCAACTAGGTCCGATTACCATCCGCTACTACGGCTTGATGTATGTGATCGCGATTAGTCTCGGTTTCTACCTGCTAAGCAAAGAGGTTCGTCGCAAGCAGCTTGAGCTGAGCACAGACAACCTGTTGGATTTGCTGCTCTGGACAGTTCCATTAGCCATTATTGGAGCGCGTCTGTATTATGTCGTGTTTCACTGGGGCTACTACGGCTCACGTCCGATGGACATCCTCAAGCTTTGGCAGGGGGGGCTGGCCATTCATGGTGGAGTATTGGCTGGAATCCTGGTCGTGTATATCTTCTCGCGACGTCGGAAGATTGGCTTTTGGGATCTGACAGATGCCTTGGTACCCAGTCTCATCTTGGGACAGGCCATCGGTCGAATCGGGAACCTCACTAATGGGGATGCCTTCGGCTTGCCCACCACCCTCCCTTGGGGAATTCATTTTCCCGCCGAGTCTCCTGCTGGGATGACGTTCCCGGGGCAGGCTACCCATCCGTCGATGATCTACGAGATGATTCTCAATCTAGCTATCTTCTCGTTTCTATGGGGAATTCGAAAACGGGGATATCGAGCAGGATTCTCTACGGCGATGTACTTCATTCTCTACGCGATTGCTCGATCCATTGTGAGCTTCACTCGGGCAGACAGCCTGTGGCTGGGGAAGCAGCGAGTGATTGAGGTTACGACGGGAACCTATACTTACTTGCAGTCCGTTGGCGTGCTGCGCGCTGCTCATGCGATCAGTTTGCTGTCTGTGGTCGTTTTCGGAGTGATGATCTGGAGGCGCAAGCTTTACATAGTAGACGTTCAATCATCAAGCGGGCGGAAGCGCTCTCCCAAGTAGACGCGACGCGCCTCGGGGTTGGCGACAATTTCATCAGGCGTTCCCGTTGCGATCAGCTGCCCCCGATCCACCAGAATGGCGGAGTCGGTGATGGTGAGCGTATCGCGCACATTGTGATCCGTAATGACGACGCCAATATTACGTTGCTTGAGTGAGATGATCTCGCTTTGAAGATCCGCAATCGAGATGGGGTCGATGCCCGAGAAAGGCTCATCGAGCAACACATGACTTGGATTGGTCGCCAAGGTTCGCGCGATTTCCAGACGTCTGCGTTCTCCAGAAGACAGGGTTCCAGCGAGTTGCCGGCTCAGTGCGAGCAAGCCAAATTCGTCGAGCAGCTGGTCTCGTAGCCTGGGATTGGCATTGCGTTTTGCGTGCCATTCGATGGCCAGATCCATATTCTCGGCAACCGTTGCCCTGGTGAACACAGAAGGATCCTGAGGAAGGTAGCCAATGCCCAATCGGGCACGCTGAAAGAACGGGAGACGGGAAATGTCTTGTGAATCGAACATCACGTGACCCGCGTCTGCAGAGATGAATCCGATCATCATGTAGAAGGTCGTCGTCTTGCCGGCGCCGTTTGGTCCCAGCAGTCCCACAATTCGTCCCCGCTCCACGGACAAGCTGAGACCGTCCACGACGATCCGTCCTTGATACGACTTGGTGAGGCCTCTGGCTTCAAGAGTCATGTGGTTCATCCATCATAAGCAGATCGAGATCCATGGTCACGTGATCATGCAGGCGGATGCCAGTGCTGTCCAGGAATACTGTATCTGCCGCGAACCCGCTGCCTTGCCACTGACCGAGGACGTCTCCCATGAGGCGGATAGTCGAGTCGCCGGATTCGGATTCGAGTCGCTGACATGTGTAGCTGTCGCCGCTCTCGGCCTGAATCGCGACATCGCCGATGAGCGCCACGAGATCTGCGGTGGCTTGTGCAGAATTTGACTGCGCCGTGTATTCTCGGTTGCCGCGGGTGATCGTGGCCTGAATCCCCTGCAAGAGGGTCGTCAAGCCTGTATCCAGACTGTGATGGAAGGCCCCCGCCTCGATGTGCGTTGCGTCCATCTCAATCCTGACTGGGCCTGCTTCCAAAACGTCATTGTGTTCGTCCCAGAATAGAGCTTCGGTTTCCAAGGTCAGCACTCCAATACGTTCGACGCGGATCGAGCCCGTCAATTCGCTTCCTGCTGAACTGCGGGACAATCGATCGCCATGAACGATCAGCGGAGCATCCGGATCCCCGAGAAGCGTGAGTTTCACGTCCTGCAGGGCACTATGCTTCGTGCTTGACGAGCCACTCTGCGCTTCAATGGACCAGGCAGGCGATCCATCTTCACCGTACCCGGTGAGGGAAATCTGCTCGGCTTGTGTCCTTGCCTCCTCAGGGGGGGGCGAACGACGAAGGAGTATTGCGCCTCCTGCGATGCAGACAATTAGGATGACGACGATGATTGTTGTTCGAGACATGACTTGATAAATCCACGAAATAGCGGGTGCGGAGATAGGAATCGCGACGTGAATTCCGGATGGAACTGCACGGCCACGAACCATGGGTGCCCTTCCAGCTCAATGATTTCCACCAGCTGACCATCAGCTGATGTTCCAGTTACGCGAAGTCCTGCCCCTTCAAGTCGATCTCTGAAGGCCGGGTTAAACTCATATCGATGTCGATGCCTTTCCTCAATTTCATCCTGACCATAGCAGCGCCGGCTTATGCTGCCTTGAGCGAGAACTGATTCATAGATGCCCAAACGCATCGTCCCGCCTTTCTGCGTGACTTGGGATTGCTCCTGGAGCAATGCAATCACAGGATGGGGAGTATTTGGGTCGTTTTCAGTGGTGTTGGCTTGGCTCCATCCGAGCACGTTTCTTGCGAACTCAATGACGGCACACTGCAATCCAAGGCACAAGCCGAAGTAGGGAATCTTTTGTGTACGTGCATACTCGACGGCTTCAAGCTTCCCTTCGACGCCTCGATGCCCGAAGCCACCGGGAATAAGTATCCCATTCAATCCAGCCAGCCGATCGGCTGCGCTCCCTGAGATGAGGTCCTCGGCTGAAATCCACTCAATATCCGCCTTAATGTCCTCATGAGCGCCAGCATGCAGCAACGCTTCACTGATGCTGATGTAGGAGTCCTCCAACTCGATGTACTTGCCGACAATGCCTACGCGAACGCGGCGTCTCGGATTCTCCAGACGCGCGACGAGCGATGCCCATTCTTTCAAGGGAACAGGTTTCTTTTCAATGTTCAGGCCCTCAGCTACACGATCGTGAAGCCCATGCTCGAACATCAACAATGGGGCATGGTAAATGGAGGGCAAGTCGGGATCTTCGATGACGTTCTCGCGTGCGACATCGCAGAACAGCGCGATCTTCTGCTTGACGGACTCAGGGAGTGGCTTGTCGCAACGTGCGACGATGGCGTTGGGTTGAATGCCGATGCCACGGAGCTCCTTCACCGAATGCTGCGTCGGCTTGGTTTTGAGTTCGTCTGATGTGCTCAATCGCGGAAGCAGCGTGACATGGATGAAGAACGTGTCGTCACGAGGCAGCTCATCCTTCATTTGACGAAGCGCCTCTAGAAACGGCAGGCTCTCAATGTCGCCCACAGTGCCACCGATCTCGATCACTCCGATCTCAGCGCTATTCTCTTCGAGGGGCTGCCGAATGAGTCGCTTTATCTCGTCCGTGATGTGGGGAATGATTTGGACTGTGTGGCCAAGGTACTTGCCACTTCGTTCCTTGCGGATGACATTCCAATAGACCTGTCCTGTCGTGATGTAATTGGCGGCGGACAGCTCCTCGTCCAAAAAGCGTTCGTATCGGCCAATGTCGAGATCGGTCTCCTTGCCATCGCGAGTGACGAATACTTCACCATGTTCATATGGATTCATTGTCCCTGCGTCGACATTGACATAGGGATCAATCTTCTGAAGGCTCACACTGTAGCCTTGAAGCTTAAGAAGCAGACCGATTGATGAAGAGATGACGCCCTTGCCCAGGCCGGACAGAACGCCTCCAGTTACGAAGATATACTTTCGCACGATTCTAGGATCTCCGCCTTTCAAATTGCGGTTTTCACAGCTTACAGTAACCCGAAAAGTGGCGCAAGCCCGGTATTATTAAGGTATTGAGGACCTCGAATCTTTGTGCTATAATCGTCCGCGACTCCAGATATCCCTAGAGGATTTACAGAAAGGACCAGCGACTTATGGAAATCGTGCAGCGTATTCTTGAGGTTTTGTTTTTCCTGAACTGCTTTGCCTTAATGGCATTAATCCTTCTACAGATGAGTGAACACTCAGGAATGGGAGGAGCGTTCGGAGCTGGGATGTCTAGTACGGTCTTCGGACGAGACGAAGTCAAGGATCCGAAACGTAGCCTAACTGTGGTGCTTGCCACGATTTTTATGTTGCTGGGAATTGTGCTTTCAATCCTTTAGTTTCGCGACGAGGAGGTTGGACCGGTGCCGCTAATCGAGGTTAGAGGTCTCAAGACGTACTTCTACACGGAAGATGGAATCGTCCGTGCAGTAGATGGAGTGGACTACGTCATCGAGCAAGAGAAGACGCTCGGGGTCGTTGGTGAAAGCGGATGTGGCAAATCCGTAACAGCGCTATCGATCATGGGGTTGGTGCAGATCCCCCCAGGCAAGATCGAAGACGGAGAAATCCTTTTCCATCGTGATGGCAAAGTGATGGATCTGACAAAACTCAATCCCAAGGGGCGCGAGATGCGTTCCATTCGCGGAAATGAGATCGCGATGATCTTCCAAGAACCCATGACGTCGCTCAATCCGGTGTATACCATCGGGAACCAGATCATGGAGGCAATCATCCTCCACCAGAATCTGAACAAGAAAGACGCCAAGATCAAGGCCATCGAGATGTTGCGTGCAGTCGGAATTCCTCTTCCAGAGCAGCGAGTCGACGAATACCCCCATCAGCTCTCTGGTGGAATGCGCCAGCGCGCCATGATCGCCATGGCCATGTCTTGTAATCCTTCGCTTCTTATTGCAGATGAGCCAACAACGGCGCTCGATGTTACGATTCAAGCACAGGTGCTTGAGCTCATGAACGCACTTCGTGAAGAATTCCATGCATCGATTCAGTTCATCACCCATGACCTCGGCGTGATCGCGGGTATGGCAGACGATGTTGTGGTCATGTACCTCGGACGGATTGTGGAAGCATCCAACGTACGAGAAGTCTTCCATAACCCGAAGCATCCTTATACCCAAGGGCTGATGAACTCGATCCCATCGCTGGCTGCCGAAAAGCAGCGGTTGGAGCCTATCAAGGGTGTCGTTCCTGATCCATTTGAAGTCCCGGCGGGATGCGGTTTTGAACCCCGATGTCCGCATGCGATGGAGATCTGCAAAACCAAGATGCCGGATCTCAAAGAAGTGGCTCCAGGTCATACGACGGCCTGCTGGCTCTACGAATGACAGAAGAGGTGATCTAGTTTGCCTGCTGATAATATTTTGCTCGACGTCAAGGGGCTACAGAAGTACTTCCCCGTCCGGAAGGGCGTGTTTCGCCGAACTGTCGCACATGTTAAGGCTGTGGATCGTATTGACATGTTCATCAGAGAGGGTGAAACGCTCGGTCTGGTGGGAGAGAGCGGCTGCGGAAAAACCACGGCCGGCCGATCGATCCTTCGATTGATTGAGCCGACTGCTGGAGAAATCATTTTTCGAAGCAAGAAGCTGGCATCATCTGGCGAAGACTACAAAGAGGTCAATGTTGTCACTGCCCATCGCAAGATGATGAAGATGTTGCGCCGCGAAATGCAGATCATCTTCCAGGATCCCTATTCGTCGCTGAACCCTCGAATGACGGTCGGCGCTATCGTCGGAGAGCCCCTGCTTGTTCATGGCCTAGCAAAAGGGGCCGAACGAGAAGACCGAGTCAAGGCATTGCTTGCTGCTGTTGGACTCAAACCCGATCACATGAAGCGCTATCCACACGAATTCTCAGGTGGACAACGACAACGAATCGGTGTCGCCCGTGCTCTGGCATTGGACCCACAGCTGATTGTTTGTGACGAGCCGGTTTCTGCATTGGACGTATCCATTCAGGCCCAAGTCATCAACTTGCTGGAAGATCTTCAAGGGGAATTTGGGCTTACATACCTGTTCATTGCCCACGACTTGTCCGTTGTCAAACACATCGCCGATCGCGTAGCCGTGATGTACCTCGGCAAGATTGCCGAGCTCGCGACGACTGAAGATTTATTTACGACACCTAAACATCCGTACACAGAGGCGCTGATGTCGGCTGTCCCAGTTCCAGATCCTGATTGGAATGTGGAACGAATCTTGTTGGAAGGGGACGTTCCGAGTCCCGTAGCGCCTCCTTCAGGCTGCTATTTCCATCCTCGCTGCCATTATGCGAAGGATATCTGCAAGACGGACGCTCCTGTGTATCGTGATCTTGGCGATCTGCATTTTGTCACGTGTCACTTTGCTGATTCGCTAAGTTTACAGCCAATCCGATCCAAATGAGCCTAATTCTCCTCGGTACGCGAAACGAGGGGAAGATGCAAGAAGCGAAGGAGCTCTTGGCCGAGGTCGTCGGTCTAGAGCTCCTTCTGTTTCCCGCCATCGCCTTTTCAGATGTTCCCGAGACGGGGACCACATTCCTTGACAATGCCGTTCTCAAGGCGAAGGCGATTGGTCGCGAGACAGGGCTCCATGTTCTTTCGGAGGATTCGGGGCTTGAGGTTCATGCCCTGGACGGGGCTCCCGGCGTTCGTTCAGCCCGCTTCGCAGGCGAGCCATCGGATGCGAAGCGCAACAATGAGCTTCTGCTTGAGAAGCTGCTGGGAGTTAAGGACAGGCGAGCTCGATTCATTACGGTAGCCGTGCTGTGTCTCCAAGATGGGCAAGTATTCGCTACCAGCGGAACCTTGCCAGGAAAAATCGGGCATGCGTGTTTGGGGAGCATGGGATTTGGCTATGATCCGCTGTTCATCCCCGATGGAACGACACGCACATTGGCGCAGATGACATTGGACGAGAAGAACATGGTCAGCCACCGCCAGAAGGCACTATCCCGAATGTGCGGGATCCTTCAGGAACTCATCCGCTCCGGAGACATTGACTCGTCAGCTGTCCAATAACCCTGCAAAGGTCTCCAGGGCCTTTCGCTGTTTCCCAGTAAGTTTCGTAGGTACATCGACGCCAACCTCGACGAAATGATCGCCCAGCCCTGCCCCGCGATGAATGTTTACGATCCCTTTCCCCTTGAGGCGGAATATCGTTCCCGGCTGTGTTCCCGATGGGATGGAGAGTGATTCAGTCCCCCAGAGGGTCTCCACATCGATCTTGGTGCCCAAAGCTGCCTGAGGATAGGAAATCGTCACTTTCGAGTGAATATTGCGGCCATCACGCAACAGCGAGGGATGGTCGATTAGCTCAATAATGATGAACAGATCGCCATTGGGGCCACCCTCGATGCCAGCGTTTCCCTGACCCCTTAGGCGCAGTCGTGAGCCATTGTCTACGCCTTCAGGCACGGAAATGGATATCTTGCTTTTCTCTTTGGCTCTGCCTGTTCCCCGGCACTTGTGACACGGATTCTCAATCATCTCACCTGCCCCCCTGCAATCAGGGCAGGCTCGGACATTGATGAAGCTCCCCAGCAGACTTTGCTGGCGATGTTCGATTTGGCCGCGGCCACCGCACGTGGTGCACGTCTTCTTGGACGAGCCAGGCTCCATCCCTTTGCCTGAGCACGTTTCACAACTCACCATGCGGGGGACTGAAACGGTCATTTTCGTGCCGTGCGCAGCATCCTCTAAAGTAATCCGCAGCTTGTACTCGATGCTTTCGCCGCGGCGAATCTGCTGCTGCTGCGTCCCTCCGCGTGCCCCGCCCTGCCGAAAGAACAGATCGAACAGGTCGTCGAAGCCGCCAAATCCGAATTCCTGATATGCGTCGCGGGCTCGATGGAAGTCGTTCCCGCCGAAGGTGAAGCCTTGATCTGGGCCTGCGTGGCCATACCGATCATACTGTGCGCGCCGCTGAGGGTCCGAAAGAACCTCATACGCCTCAGCAATGCGCTTGAAATCTTCTGCGGCCTGTGTCCTGTTCTCGGGATTTCGGTCCGGGTGAAGCTCCTTGGCCTTTTGTCGATAGGCCTTCTTGATTTCGGACTCGTCTGCATCCCGCGAAATGCCGAGAGATTCGTAATAGTCTTTCTTGGCCACGCTAGCCCCTTTTGGTTCTACGATTGTTTTTCGTCGTATTCAGCGTCGATATACTCGCCATCGTCATCCGAATCTGCATTGGCGTCTGCGGATGAGGAGGAAGCCCCTTCGTTTTGGGCTCCGCCCGCCTGCTGGGCTTCCTGGTATGCCTGCTGTGCGACGTCCTGCGATGTCTTGGAAAGGGCCTCGATGGCTGCCTTCAGGTCCTGCAGGCTTGCATCCTTGGACAGCTTGTCTCGCAGTTGACGAATTTGATCCTCAATCTGTGAGCGTTTGCCAGAATCCACCTTTTCACCGAGGTCAGACATGGCCTTCTCTGCTGCATAGATCATCTGATCTGCTTGATTCCTCGTCTCGATCAGCTCGGCCTTTTTCTTGTCCTCGTCTGCATGTACTTCCGCCTCTTTGCGCATGCGTTCGATTTCAGACTCATCCAAACGAGAAGAGTCCTGGATGGTGATGGACGCGGTCTTGTTGGTTGCCTTGTCCTTGGCTGTGACATGGAGGATTCCATCGGCATCGATGTTGAAGATAACGTCGATCTGGGGAATCCCACGCGGTGCCGGCGGAATACCGCTGAGCTGGAAGGTTCCCAGTGATTTGTTATCAGCGACCATCTTCCGTTCGCCCTGCACAACGTGAATCTGTACGGCAGGCTGATTGTCCTCTGCAGTGGTAAACGTCTTGGATTTCTCCGTGGGGATCGTCGTGTTGCGCTCAATCAAGGGAGTGGAGATGCCACCAATTGTCTCGATGGATAGCGTGAGGGGGGTGACGTCGAGCAAGACGATTTCATCCACCTCTCCTGCCAGGATTCCGCCCTGAATTGCGGCGCCAGCCGCAACGACTTCATCGGGGTTAATCTCCCGATTGATCTTGCCGGGAATACGGCCCGAGATAAGTGCTTGGACCCGCGGAATACGCGTAGATCCCCCGACGAGCACAACTTGGTCGATTTGCGACGCCTCTTTTCCCGACTCTCGTAGCGTCGCATCGACGACCTGGATCGTCCGCTGCAGGTAGTCGTCGATCATGGATTCGAACTTGGCTCGGGACAGTTTTTTCTCCATGTGCTTGGGCCCGGTCGCGTCGGCTGTGATATAAGGCAAATTGATCGTGGTTTCCATGCGACTGGACAATTCCATCTTGGCGGACTCGCCGGCGTCCTTAAGTCGCTGCATGGCGCTGGCATCACCTGTGAGGTCGATTCCAGTATCCTTGCGAAATTCCTCGGCAAGCCAGTCGATGATGCGCTGGTCGAAATCATCGCCACCGAGCCGTGTGTCGCCATCCGACGCCAGAACATCAAACACGCCATCGCCGATTTCCAAGATGGACACATCGAACGTGCCTCCGCCCAAGTCGTAGACGAGAATCGTCTGTTCATGATCCTTGTCCAGACCATAGGCAAGAGCTGCCGCAGTCGGCTCATTGATGATGCGCATGACTTCCAATCCAGCAATCGCTCCCGCATCCTTGGTTGCTTGGCGTTGCGAGTCGTTGAAGTAGGCGGGAACGGTGATAACGGCTTTGGTGACCTTGCCGCCCAAATGGGCTTCCGCGTCTGCCTTCAGCTTTTGTAGAATCATGGCTGAAATCTGCTCCGGGCTGTAGTCCGTAATCTTACCTTCGATCGAGATCTTGATGCGATGGTCCGTGCCCATCTGTCTCTTGATAGATGCGATAGTATTCTTGGGGTTGGTGATGGTTTGGCGTTTGGCGAGCCGTCCGACGAGGCGCTCGCCTGATTCAGAAAACGCAACCACTGAAGGTGTCGTACGTTCTCCCTCAGAGTTGGTAATGATTTCTGGTGAGCCACCTTCAAGAACGGCCGCGCAGGAATTGGTTGTTCCAAGGTCGATGCCAATGATTTTTTCCTTCATTTTTGGTCCTCCTCACTGAGCGCGGGGCCTTGACTGACTGAGACTCTGCTGGGTCGCAGGACGCGCTCATCTCTTGTATATCCGGGTGTAAACTCTTCGATAATCATGTTCCTCGCAACATCGCTTGGGATGCTGAGCATGGCTTCATGGAGCTCAGGATTGAAGACGACGCAATGGGTATCAATCGGAGTCACACCTTTGTTTTCTAATAACTGATTGAATTGGCCGAAGATCAATTCGATGCCAGTCACGAATGTTTCGACGTCCTGATCCGACGAGAAGCTCTCGAAAGCCCGTTCAAGGTTGTCGTACAGGGGCAAGAAGTCGAGAATCAATCGGTCCGTGATGCGTTGTTCATGCAGCAAGGCATCGCGCGATGCTCTCTTCTTGTAGTTCTCAAACTCGGCTTGAAGACGCTGTAAACGATCAATCGTTAAGCGAAGTTCAGTCGAGAGCTCGGGTTCGATCGATCCCTCATACTGCGATTCGAGCAGCTCTTCCATTTCTGGCTGAAGTTCGCTGTTTCTAATCTTTTCTTCTTTGGCCGACATTATTCCTCCAACGAGCGCAGTTGTGAAGGCGACAACAGCGATTCCAATCGATTGGCAAGATAGCTGGCTGTTGACAACGCTCGTCCATAATCCATCCACAGGGGGCCGACTACGCCGAGAATGCCGTCATGAGGTCTGTATTCACAGCTGATGACGCTAAACGATTCCATGCCTTCGAGAGGGAAGTCGCCGATGCTGGCTATGAGCCCCACGCGTCCATCTCGCGCCTGAGCGAGAGCCTCAATGAATGCATTTTCATCCTGGGTCGCGAAGCTCAAGTGCGAGAAGTGATCCATCGCCTCTTCAGGGACTACTTCGATGAGCGTCTCCGTGAGATTGAGGAGCCCCTCGAAGTGAATGGAGCGTTGCATTCGATGCTGAAGCAATCGTCCGAGCACAAGCATCGCTTGGCGAACGGGACGCTCGTACCAACCTTCGGGTCCGTCTTCCAGCGACAGCGATCGTATATCGGCAAGATGGATGCCCCGCAGGGTTTCATTAATCAGCGTTGTGATCCTGGAGATATCGTCAGCATTCAGGTCCTCATCCAAGGAGACATATCCATGCTCTACGATGCCGATGTCGGACACGATGAGCAAGAAGGCGAGACGATGGGCGACTTTAAACATGACGACGCGTTCCAGCTTGGTTTCGGCGGGTCGCGGAGGAATGACAAATCCAGCGCATCCGGTCATGTTTCCAAGCAAGAAGGCGGTTTGTCGTATCGTCTGCTCGACATCCAGCCGCTGCATCTCATAGGCCTCAACGATCTCCACGCGCTCTTCACGCGAGAGCTCTGAAAGGTCGAGCAGCCACTCCACGAAGAATCGATACCCCTTCACAGTCGGTACACGTCCAGACGATGAATAGGGCTTGGCAATGAAGCCAGCCTCCTCTAGATCATTCATGTCATTACGTACCGTCGCCGAGCTGACCTCCAACCCGTAGTCCTCCAAAATCATGCGTGAAGACACGGGTTCACGGAGCCGGATGTACCGGTCTACAATCTCCTTGAGAATGAGCAGCTGGCGTTCAGGAAGTTCTTTCATTACTCGTTAGCACTCTCCATATTGATCTGCTAATGGTAGTGGCAACGGGTGTGAGTGTCAATGCTGAGAGGTCAGATCGCGTGGATGCGATTGGGCAGCAACACCTAGGAGGCGCCGCAGCACTTCTTGTATTTCTGGCCCGATCCGCAGGGGCACGGATCATTTCTCCCCGGTTCCTTCACTGTGGAACGAGAAGGGGTCTTCCCAGGTGTACTTGGAGCCGTTGAAGATACATTGGCGGGCATCGCGTTGGATGGATGTACGTATTGAAGCTTGTGTTCCTGCGGTGTCGGTGCCGACTCTCCTCCGGAGATGGTGAGGCGAGGATTGAGCAGGGATTTACAGGTCTTCTCTGCCGTGCGCGTCAGCATGTCTTTAAACAGAATGAATGACTCGCGCTTGAAGGCGACCAAGGGATCAGTTCCTCCGTAGGCCGTCCAGCCGATGCCTCCTTTGAGGTCATCAAGCGTGTACAAGTGAGTTCGCCAGGCTTCGTCGATGGTATGCAGGATGATGTATCGCGCGAGCAAGGGGTACGGTTTTCCCAGACGAGCCTTTTGATTGGCCAGCGCAGTCTCCAAATGGGTTCTGGCGATCTCGATCAATTTGTTCGATGTATGGCCCACAAGCGCTGATTCCCCCAACGTGCCGTAGAATGACAGTTCTTGAGCGAGACCGTGCAGGTTCCATTCATCCTGAGGCGCTGAGGAAACGGCATATGCGGACACGAGATTGCTGGAAATCTCATCATAGAGCTGGTCCATGTATTCGTCGAGATCGGCCTCCAACTGCGCCCCCAACGCGTCGATCTGGTCGCGTGGAGGAAGCAAGAATCGGTCACGAACTGAGTAAATGGCATCACGCTGGCGCGCGAGAACGAGATCGAATTCCAAAAGCCGTTTCCGGATCTCAAAATTGCGACCTTCCACGCGTTGCTGAGCACGGCGAATTGCCCCATTGAGCAGATTGTGTTCGATCGCCTCGCCCTCCTTCAATCCGATTCGATCCATGAGCGAACTCATGCGATCCCCGCCAAATATACGCAGGAGATCATCTTCCATTGACAAATAGAACTGAGAGGATCCAGGATCACCCTGGCGCCCCGCTCGCCCCAGCAGCTGGTTGTCAATACGGCGTGAGTCGTGGCGCTGGCAGCCGATCACATGCAGACCACCTAGCTCTGCAACGCCCTCGCCCAATTTAATGTCTGTTCCTCGTCCGGCCATGTTGGTGGCCACAGTGATGGTACTGTGTTGCCCTGCCTGAGCGACGATTTCGGCTTCGCGCTCATGGTGCTTGGCATTGAGTACGTGGTGTTCCAGTCCCCTTCTCTTGAGCATATTGGAGAGCTGCTCAGACGTCTCTATGGAATTGGTGCCGATCAATACGGGGCGACCCACTTGATGCATGACGTCGACTTCATCCACGATGGCCTCAAATTTTGCCTTGTGAGTGCGGAAAATCCTGTCAGGCATGGCTTCTCTCTTCAGGGGTTTGTTGGTGGGAATGACCAAGACAGGCAGCGCATAGATCTGCTTGAATTCATCTTCCTCAGTCTTTGCCGTTCCCGTCATCCCACTGAGTCCCTTATAGAGCTGGAAGTAATGCTGCAGCGTGATTTGAGCCATCGTCTGTGACTCGCGCTGGACCTTGAGACCTTCTTTGGCCTCAATCGCCTGATGCAGCCCGTCCGAGTAGCGGCGATCAGGCATCAACCGGCCCGTGAAGTCATCAACAATCATCACGCGGCCATCCTTGACGATGTACTGCTGTTCCTTCTTGTAGAAATGCAGTGCCCGGAGCGCGGTCTCGATATGATGCAGCGTCTCCGTGTGCTCCGGTCCGAAGATATTCTCGATGGATAATGCTTTCTCTGCTCTGTGGATACCTTCATCCGTCAGCGTAAGACGGCGAGTCTCCTCATCCATTTCGAAATCATCATCTCTACGAAATCGCTTGACCAACATCGCGAATGTTCGATAGCGATCCAGTGCCTCAGCAGCGGATGCGGAGATGATCAACGGCGTGCGAGCTTCATCGACCAAGATGTTGTCGATTTCGTCAATGATCGCAAAATCCAGCGATCCTTGAACCTTTTGGTCCGATGAATGAACCATGTTGTCGCGAAGGTAGTCAAATCCGAATTGATTGTTGGTTCCGAAGGTGATGTCTGCGGCATACTCGGGTTGCCGCTCTACGGAGGACATGCCATCCTGTAGGAGCCCGACAGACAGCCCGAGGGCCTCATACACGGGACCCATCCATTCTCTGTCTCGGCGTGCCAAGTAGTCGTTGACTGTGACGACGTGAACCTTGCCGCTCAGGGCATTGAGAGTAGCGGGCATCGTGGCAAGAAGCGTCTTCCCCTCACCGGTTTGCATCTCCGCAATCTTGCGATCGTCGAGGGCGAAGCCACCCAGGATTTGAACATCATAGGGGCGCTCTCCAATTGTTCGCATGGCCACTTCTCGAACCACCGCATAGACCTCGGCCCGCAGAGCAGTTCTTGAAGTTCCTGCGGCGAGGCGCTGTCGAAATTCAGTTGCCTTGGCGCGCAACCCGTCATCTGACAACGCTTGCATCTGATCTGACAAGGCGTTTACAGCGCGAAGCTCTCGATCATAGTGCTTCAGTTGTTGGGCATTGGTCTGCCCAAGCATACGGTCGATGACGTTTCGAAAAGTGTTATTGGCCATGAGGAATCACGCAGTCAGTATAGGAATGCCCTTCTGTGCTTTCAAGGAGAATCGTCTTGCGGAAGTGTTCGAAGCCGCTCAAGAAGCGTGGCTCTCTCAAGGATTAGTTTGTCAATCGTCGCCTGGATTTCGGCCAGCTTGGGGGATTCCACTAGCGATGCACCTGTGATCATCTTTTCACGGGCGCTCGCCAACGCCTTCTCGACCAGCGCCAATCCTGCTTCATAAGCGGAATGGGCTTCGTCGTTCCTGCCGAGTGATTGATAGATGGATCCCAGTCCGATGTAGGGCGTCTCGTAGGTTGGATTGTTGGCCAGCAATTCCTGAATCTGCGCAATTGCCACGTCTGGATTCCCCGTCTCGCTCAACGCCAATGCGCGAAGATAGGTTGCCCGGCGCTGTATTTCGGAGCGTGGATGGCTAGCCAGTAGCAGCTCCAGCGGCTCAAAAGCAGCCTTCGACTGTCCAGTGTTTACAAGAAGATTCGCGTAGTTCAGCAAGGATGCTTCGTCAATGAATCGCGTCATGCACATCTCAAGACTCTCCTGGGCTTCATTGAGCTTGCCCAGCTGAATTTGTGCCACAGCGAGGTAGTAGTAGGTCTGTCGAGGCGCAAAATCAACTGATAGGCTATGCTCTAGGGAGATCTCTGCCGCAGCAAACAAGCCTGCCTCCACTTGATCAATGCCCCGCTCCATAAGCCAATTGGCACGTGCATCTGCAACAGCGAGTGAAGACACTGTAATGCCGAACGCGATGAGCGCAACATGAAGACCCTTGGCTTTCCATCCACTCAATCTCCACGTGAAACACGCCGGGGTTCCATAGGCAGCCGCAAGCGCTAGACCGCAGAACACAACGAACTCAAGACTCGAACCAACTACATGTGCGGGGAAGCTGACGAGACTGTGAGCGAGAAAGGCAAGGATCCCCATGGTTAGAAACAGCAAGGCGAGCCGATTGTCTTCGCTGCTACGTCTTAGGCGAACCCACAATGAGACGGCGAGAGCGCCCAGCGACGCAACCAGCATGACTAGGCCGATGATCCCGAGTTCTGCACCCACTTGGACGTACTCATTGTGAGCTTGCGATGCCCGAGGAATGTAATCGATGAAGGTTTGTCCACGGTTTGTCGCCAGGAAATCGGCTTTGGATGCAATGAAATTGAGCTTGTAATGACCAAGCCCAGCGCCTGTGGCCGGATGATCGGCCAACATCTCAGCCCCTATCCACCAATCCTGTGCCCGAACTGCGCCCGAATTGCGTTCCCACAGGGTTTGGATGAACGATCCGTCGCTGATAGGGGCAGACTGCTTCGAAGGTTGTGAGAGCACGAGTGGAAGTAGCAATAGAGCCAACGAAAATCCGACGAGTGTCGCCAACCACCAGCGGTTGGCCCGAAGCGGTTGTTGCGCCCGAAAGATCCATTGGCCAACGAAGAAAGCGATCATGACCAAAGGGAAGGCTATCCGAACGCTGGTCTGATTCACCAGCATCATCATAGCCAGGATGAACATGAGGGCCAGAAGAATTGCGATCTTGCGCACTCGTGAGTTGGTTTGAACCAGCAGGATGATCCCCGGATAGAACAAGTAAAGGAGAAACCCTCCCAGATGGTTGCGATTTCCCATGGTGGAGAGGATAGCGCCTACACCAGATGTTCCAGGGGGGCCAGGCAAGGCGCCGGCATATTGAAGTGCACCGTAGAGCGCTGCGAGCGTTCCCGAGATGAGAAGCGCCGACAAAACCCATCGAACATGCTGCGGATCCCGCACGACGTTGACGACCATCCACAGGACCAGCACAAAGCAGATGAGCAGAACGCTGCTTTGCAGGACGACAAGCGAAGTCGTCGCCTGAATGACGGACAAGCCAGCGGCAACGATCAATCCCGCGACAGGAACCAATACCCAGGGAACGCGAATGATCCATGAGGGGCGCCGCCACGCGGTGACTCCCCACAGAATGAGTAGAAGTGGAATCAACACAAGGCTGGCGATGCATTTGGCGTAATTGTAATCGGTTAATCCCGGCCACATGAATAGAGGGAGGACAAACACGAACACTGCGATAGCCGCGATTTGGATTCGTTCAAGCTTGCCGCACGATTCACTCTTCATGTCTTTACCTTGACCTCGAATGGGCACGATCACCCATTATAGAAGACGTCAACCTGACCTGAGCAGGACATCTGAGCTATCCCTGCAGGCACGGAGCCTCGACCTTTCGGTGATCACTACGGAAGATCGCCCAATTGACGGATCACGTGGTCTCGTTGCCCGTTGAGCGTTTCAATTTCGTCACGAATAAGCTTGGCTTCAGAGACCGGCGTGCTTTCTAGCCTGCCATATGCCGCATCCAGGCTCGCTTCGATTAGGTTGAGAGCGGATTCGAGATAGTTGCGCGCCATCCCCGTCAACCCTTGGGCTGCGCACAACTGTCCTAGGGCAACCAGACCCGGTTCGAATGTGGGGTAATCCAAAACCAATGCGGTGAGCGATTGAAATGCCTGATCGAATTGCCGTTGATTAATGCTGATCACTGCTTCTATGTACCGTGCTTGCTGCTCTACGGAGCTGTCGGGATGCGTGGCTAGCAGGACATCAAGAGCTGCTTGAGCCTCGTCCCATTTCCCGCGTTTCATCTTCACATCCGCGTAGGTGAGGTACACGCGATCATCGGAGAATGTTGTCATGCACTGCTCAAGATTCGCCTCTGCTTGTTCGAGATTTCCTAACTGAATCTGCGCGATGGCGAGGTAGTAGTAGGTTTGGCGTGGCGCAAAATCAAGTGCCAGACTCTGCTGAAGTTGAAGCTCCGCGCTGGCATAAAGGCCTGCTTGGATTCGATCGAATCCTCGCTCCATGAGCCAGTTTGCTCTGAGATCGAACATTGCGAACGTCGAGACAATCAGACTGATGACGATGAATCCGAGATGCACTGATTTTGCTTTCCATCCAGTGAGCGTCCAGCGAAAGGTGAGTGTGTCTCCGAATCTTGGGGAAAGGGCGAGCCCACAGAAGACAATCAGCATGAGACTTGAGCTGGCTACGTGGGCTGGAAAGCTGACGACGCTATGGGCCAAAAATGACAAGATTCCGCCCGTGAGCAACAGCAAGTCCAGTCGATCCCTCTCGTCGTTTTGCCGAAGTCGGATCCACAAGGAACTGCCGAGAACGATGAGTATTGCGAGGAGCATAAGCAATCCGAGTCCACCCAACTCAGCGACAGTCTGGACATAGTCATTGTGCGCTTGTGTCACGCGGAGGATTGGAAAATCGAAAATTCGCCCGCGTTCAGTCGTCGCGAACTCTGCCTTGTAGGGGAAGAAATTGACCTTATAGTTCCCCAGGCCGACGCCCACAGCGGGATGATCGGCGAGCATTTCTGCGCCAATCAGCCAGAACCAGGCCCGAGCAGTTCCAGAATTGTTCTCCCATAGTTCCGCAGGCGATTCCATTGGGGAACGAATGGCCGTAAACAGGCTCATCGAGAGAACGGCAATGGCAAGCGCGATCAGCCACCATCGATTGGCACGCAAAGGCTTTGTGGATCGAAATACGAATGATCCAATCAACAGAGCCACAGTAACCAGTGTCAGTGCAACTCGAGTGGCCGTTTGCTTCACGAGCAACATCACAGCAAACATCGCGCAAATCCCGACGACGATGATGGCTTTGCCGATGGGTTGCTTGGCTCCGATGAGAAGGATGATGGACGGGTAGAAGAGATAGAACAGAATCGCTCCCAGGTGATTGCGATTTCCCATACAGGACACGATGGCATTCACGCCAGTTGCGTTTGGGGCCCCGGGCACGACTCCAAAATACTGAAGCGCTCCGTACAAGGCAGCCAACAAGGCTGATGCAAGAAGTGCTCCGAGAATCCATTGAACGTCACGTTCATCCCGAACGACATTGGCGATCATCCATAGCAGAAGAACGAAATAGGTAAGGAGAACCAGGCTTTGAATGGCCACGCGGGCGTCAGCTGCCTGGATGAGAGACAACGCGCCAGCCAGAATGAGGCCTACTGCCGGAATGAGAAGCCAGGGAACGCGAATCGTCCACGTGGGGCGGCGCCATGCCGTCCATCCCCACAAAACAAGAAGGCAGGAAATGAAAATCAAACCAACAATGCATTTTGCGTAGTTATAGTCCGTTAATCCTGGCCACATCAACAACGGGATCATGAAGAGGGCAACACAGATTGCAAGTATTTGCAGGCGTTCAAGAGTGAATTTCCGCGGAAGTAGTTTTTTTGCACCTTTTCGTCGAGTACGCATTGCGACTCATTATAGAGAAATCAGCGAAGAAAAAAGAATCATGAAACCGGGGAGCGTGGCCGAAGAAAGGACAAATCGAACGGCCGTCTAGGGCAGTTTGCTGAGTCGTTCCATCACGAGATCGCGTTGTTGGTTGAGCAGCTCGATCTGGGAGCGAATCTGCGCGTACTGAGCGAGAGTCACGAGGGTATTTGCTTCTATTCTCCGATTGGCGCGCTGCAGCGCCTTGTCAATCAGGCGAAGAGCCTCGGCGAGATTGTTGCGCGCCGAGTTGATGTAGCCTTGCGCCAGATACAAATCTCCTAGAGCAATGAATGCTGTCTCGTAGGTTGGGTGGTCCTGGATGAGAGATTCCAGTTGCTGAAGCGCTTGATCGTACTGCTTTCCCTGAAGGCTGATTACGGCCTCGATGTACCGAGCCTGCCTTTCCACTGCTGCTTGAGGACGCCCGGCGAGCAGCGTGTCCACTGCAACCTGTGCCTTCTCCAGTTCTCCTCGATTGGCGCCGAGGTTTGCGTACGTGAGATACACTCCCTCATCCAGATACCGTGTCATGCACATCTCCAGGTTTGCCCATGCCTCGTCGAGTTTGTCGAGGCGCATTTGAGCCGAAGCCAAGTGATAGTAGGTCTGTCGAGGCGCGAAGTCGTACCGGAGACTTTTGGCCAGCAGGGACTCGGCCACACGGATGTTGCCCCTTTGCAGTTGCTGAAGGCCTTGAGACATGAGGACATTGGCGGATAGATCAGAGACCGCGAAGCCTGAAACGACGAATCCAATGACGAGGATGGCGATAGCGGATGCCCTTAGCGGCCAGCGGGCGAGCGTCAGTGTGCGAGTGCTGACATCTCCATAGACCCGGGAGGAAGCGATGCCAATGACGGCGACAAATGCAAGGCTTGAGGCGGGCAAATGGGCAGGGAAGCTCACGAGGGCATGAACAAAGACGGGAACGACCCCGCACGCGAGCAGCAGAAGGTCGAGGCGTTTGTCTTCGTCCTTGGTATCGCGTACGCGCCGCCAGAAGGAGGCCACAAGTGTGGCGATGAACCCAAAGATTGCGATGGCTCCCAGGAGACCCATCTCCGCGAGAGCCTGGACGTAATCATTGTGGGCCTGAGCCGCTCGTGGAATATAGAAGTCATAGCTAGCGCCCCGCGGTGTGGTGAGGAAATCGGCCTTGTACTCAAGGAAATTCAACTTGTAGTTGCCTAGGCCAATGCCTACGATAGGTGAGTCCACGAACATTTCCCATCCAACCCACCAATCCCAAGAGCGTGTGCTTCCGGAGTTCTTTTCCCAGAGTTGGCCAATCCACGACGTTTCTTCTGCCGAGAATCCAGTGATGGAATTGAGAGGACTCGACGGGGACTCCACGATGAAGACGAGAGCAAGCGCAAGCAGCAGAATGAGAATCCAGATGCGCTGCTTGCGTAGGGGGGCGATGGGACGAAAGATGGCCCACCCGACGATGAATGCGATGGCTGTTACTATGAGAGAGACCACGACAGCGGTCTGCTGGAGCATCATCGCGGTTCCAAAGCAAAACGCTAGCATGATGATCGAGACAATGCGAACCCAACGCCAGCGAGGACTCACGACGAGAATCACTGACGGGAACATTAGATACGTCAGGAAGCCGCCTATGTAGTTGCGATTTCCCAGCGTAGAAATCATCTCTCCCAACCCAGTCCCTCCGAACGGCCCACGTACGACTCCGAAGTATTGCAGAAGTCCATACAAGCTCACGACGAATGCCGAAACCAGTAGGGCGAGCAGCAACAAGGCCACGTCCTTCCGATTCCTCACGATGTTGGCGATGAGCAGCAGAAGTTGGAAGAAGAAGACCACGAGAACGAGGCTTTGGACGACGACCCGACCGTTGACTGCGAACAGGAGTGACAACAAACTGGCGATTACAAACCCAAGAAAGGGAATCGTGATCCATGGGAATCGAATTTTGAGCGTCCCTTTTGCCCACCCAGAAAAGATCCACAAAATGGATAGCAGAGAGATCGCAACGAGCGCGAACATGGTTTTGCCATAGCCATATTCCGAGACTGTGGTGAGCACAAACAACGGGATCGAAAGCAGTAATAGCGCCACGACATAGACGAGCGCTTGATCCAAAATGGAGGATAAACTGTCCTCTTGTGCTGCTTCGGGAATCCGATGGCTGACCATGAGGGAAGTATATCCGCAACAGGACGGGAGGCGGAAGGCAATCTAGCCTCCTAGAGGGAGCCAAGCAGCGGGATGATGCGTAGGAGTGCGCTCCACAGGCGCGGTTCAGATGCCAATTGATCGGGTAACCTGTGAAAACCATCGATGTCCGCCTCATCCGCCATGAATTGAAGCAAAGACGGATCATCCAGAACAGCAGCGATCGATTCGATGTCCGCATCGCTAAGTCGAGAGAGGTGATCGCTCATGGATCTGCCAAAGGCTTGTTCCTTGCCAATGGCGTCGCGACAGCGCGAGGCGTATGAATCTGGCACATCATCATTCTCTGGTGATTGTGCTATCCGAGCTGCGGTTTCACCTCCAATTCGTGCACATAGCCCGCCTGTGTACAAACCTCCGCCTGACAGCGGTTTGGTCTGACCAGCCGCATCTCCAACGAGCAAGACTCCCGACTTCGCTGGCGCGGACACGGGCGCAAGAGGAATCCATCCGGCTGAGCGGGATCGAATGTGCGTTGCAGGATAGTGTTTGGTCAGTAGACGATTGAGGTACTCCTCGGGTGTGTGGGGTGGGAGAACTCCCAAACCGACACGCAAGATGCCCTTTTCTGCGGGAACACTCCAGCCAAAGAATCCTGGAGCGACACCTCGTCCCACGAACACATCGACCCAGTCGCGCGTACCCGCGACCGCATCCAGCTCGACCTGAATGGCAGCAGCGAATTGGGACGGTTGTTCGAAAGAGAACCAGGTGGCCACGCGGCTGTGGGGGCCGTCTGCTCCGATGATCACGGCAGGATGAAACTGCAGATCCCCGTCACTGGATCTCACATCCAAGGTCTTCGCACGGGCCCCGGTGGCATCGGTGCAGTAGTGGACTTCTGCTCCGGCCGTCCGTGCGTTGCGCAGCAACTCTTGCTCCAGCTTGAGGCGATCAATGGTGACGGCCTTCAGACGGTTGGATCGTAGCTCGATTTGCCGCCCGCTTGGCAGATGGATGCGAAGGGCGCGGATTTCTTGAAGCACGCACTGGCTGGTCGTGCCGAGCACCGAAAGTGTGCCGGGGCTAACGAGTCCCGTACAGCAGGAGGATGCCCCTCCTTCGGGCTTCTTCTCGACAACCAAAACGCGCGCTCCGGCTTCGGCCGCAGCTCGGGCGGTCGCAAGACCGATGGGGCCTGCTCCGACGATGGCGACGTCTGGGTACATGTCCAATCCTCAGCAATCCTCGCGTTTGGGGGATCGTGTCATGATCTCAGTCACTAGAGCGTGTGGGTTCGTCTCACTTCGCAGCATGCGATAGACAGCGCTTGTAATGGGCATTTCGACGGAGTTCTCGCAAGCGAGGTCGTATACGATGTCGGCAGCAAAAATCCCCTCTGCGACCATGGACATATCCTTCATAATTGCGGCCAACGATTCGCCCTGTCCAAGACGGACGCCGACTGCACGGTTGCGGCTGTGACGACTCGTGCATGTGGCCACTAGGTCACCCAGTCCAGACAGTCCATAGAACGTTGCCTCCTGGACATTGAACACCCTGCCGAAGCGTACCATCTCGGCAAGCCCTCTCGTAATCAGCGCCCCACGCGTATTGTCACCGTATCCCAGGCCATCGGAAATCCCTGTGGCCAAGGCAATGACGTTCTTGATCGTCGAGCAGGTCTCCACTCCACGAATGTCCTCAGACAAATACACACGAAATCTTGCCGTGGCGATCTCTTCTTGCAGACGCTGTCCCAGGTCCAAATCGGTGCCAGCCAGGACAACGGCCGTCGGCATGTCCCGCCCCACTTCCTCCGCATGACTGGGCCCTGACAGTGTGAACACCGAGGCTTGAGGCAACGCTTCAGAGATGAGTTCAGACATGGTTTGATGCGTCGTGCGATTCATGCCCTTGGCGAGATTGACGATGACTGGAGGCGATGGCTTTCTGCTGGAAATCCTCGTCAGCAATTCAGGCATGCCAATGGAGGGGACACCCAGAACCAGCACGTCGGAGGCCATGGCAGTCCCAAGATCGGCGGTGACGAGCAATCCGCCGGGAAGGTTAATCCCGGGAAGGTACTTGTCATTACAGCGATCCCGATCGATCTGGCTGGCTCGATCGGGATCCCGAGCCCACAGCACGGTGTCGTGGCCTTGGTTGGACAGCAGACGGGCGACTGCCGTACCCCATCCGCCTGCCCCCAAGACAGCGAACTTCATGGCGTGCTAGGTGTTCCAGAGATCGATGCGGTGATGTCAAAGGGCATCAGCGCTCCCGCTTGATTCTTGATCCACTGGATGGCCACGTCAATCGGATCTTGGTCCTCTTCCACGACGATATCGGCAGGAAGACCAATACCATGAACGACCGTGCCATTGGGAGTGAAGTATTCTCCGGCGGTGATCTTGAGTGCCGAGCCATCTGGAAAATCGATGAGTTGCTGGTAGACCCCCTTGCCGAAGCTTTGCTCTCCAATCAGGATGCCCATGTTGTGATCGCGAATGGCTCCTGCCGCGATTTCAGACGCACTGGCTGTACCCCGGTTGATGAGAATGGCCACTGGGAAGTTGCGGATCTGATTCCCTCGGGCGTAGTACTTCTTCTGCCCGCTGAGCCGATCTTGCGTGATGAGTACGACACCATCGTCCACGAATCGGTTGACGACATTGATCGCTTCGGACATTAATCCACCTGCGTTGTTTCGCAGATCTAGAATGAGCCCAGTGATGCCGTTGAGGTCGAATGTTTCTAACGCACGATCAAGCTCATTCGTCGTATCCGATTCAAATCGCAGCAGACGGACGTAGGCGATGGACCCTTCCTCCATGGCTTCGTATCTGACGGCCTCAATGACGATCGTCTCACGGATGATGGTGATGTCTTCACGCACATCATCCTCATGCACGACCGTTAATATAACGGGAGTGCCGATCTCACCTCGAATCTTGAGTGCGGATTCCGTGAGTGTATGACCCTCAGTGGACTCGCCGTCGATTGCTACGATTCGATCTCCAACACGCATGCCTGCTGCCTCTGCCGGGCTGCCAACCAACGGTGTGATGACGGTGAGAACGCCATCTTCAAGAGTGATTTCAATGCCGACACCGCTGAACTCCCCATTGAGGCTTTCGTCAAATGCTGTCTTCTCGCTAGGCTCGAAGAACTCGCTATAGGGATCATCCAACTGCTCAACGATGCCCTTCATTGCGCCGTACAAAGCCTGTTGGTCATTGATTCTCTCGGGCTGATAAAAGTATCCCTTCACATACTCGTAGACCTGATAAACGGGATTGAAAAGGTCATTCGGTGTTTCCTGTACTCCGGAGACCGCAAATGCTAAGACAAGGATCAAGGTCGGAATCAGGACGGCGAGGGTTCTTCGAAGAAGCCGGTGTCGTTTCATGTTCTCACCCCTACGAGTCGATTGTATCATGCTAGCCTGCATGTGTCTGTCCAAGGTTCACGATGATGTCCGACCCAGATAGATTCTCTGATCATCCGTTAACGCGTCGATGCGGACACCAAGGCTGTCTAGTTTCATTCGCGCAATGCAGTCGTCAATTTCGGATGGAACCGAATACAGGTCGGCCTTCAACGGAGCCACTTCAAGCAGATGTTCGAGTGTTAGCGCCTGAACGGCGAACGACATGTCCATAATCTCCACGGGATGTCCGTCTCCGAGAGCCAGATTCACGAGTCGGCCTTCTCCAAGAAGATACAGATGTCTGCCATCGGGCATGGTGTATTCCTCGACGCCGTCTCGTACGGTTCGTTGTGAGACGGACATTCGTGCTAGCGTGTCTGGACGGACCTCGACATTGAAGTGCCCGGCGTTGCACAAGACGATGCCATCCTTGGCCTCTCTCAGGGCCTCCTCAGGCACGACATCAGCGCATCCCGTAGCCGTGATGACGAGATCGGCAGTTCGGACAGCCTCAGCAACTGGGGCCACCTGTAGCCCTTCCATCAAGGCTTCCAGCGCACACACGGGATCGACATCAGCGACAGTGACGCGGGCTCCGAGGCCATTGGCCCGCAGGGCGATACCTCGTCCGCACCACCCATATCCCACAACGAGCACATTCTTGCCTGCGATCAGAAGATTGGTTGAGCGGAAGATGCCATCCCATACGGATTGCCCCGTGCCGTAGCGATTGTCAAACAGCGACTTCATGCGGGCATCGTTGACCGCAAACATGGGGAACAGCAATTTGCCCTCTTTTGCCAGCTTTCGCAGGCGTCCAACCCCCGTCGTTGTTTCCTCGCATCCGCCGATCACCTGATCCTGAGGCGAACTGTGAAGCAGGTTCATCAAGTCTCCGCCATCGTCGAGAATCATGTGGGGGCGATGTGCAAGTGTCTGTACGAGATGCCTTGTGTATTCGTCGCTCGATACGCCGTGACGTGCGAATACTTCTATGTTCTCCTCTTCAGCCAATGCACTGGCAATCTCATCCTGCGTGGACAACGGGTTGCTCCCAGTGACGTGAACTTGCGCCCCGCCATCGCGCAACAAGACGGCGAGACATGCCGTTTTAGCCTCAAGGTGAATGCTCATTGAAATGCGCTTTCCTGCAAAGGGCAGTTCTTGCAGGAATCGCTTGCGAAGAAGATTCAACAAAGGCATTCGAGATTTCGCCCAATCGATCTTGTTGCGACCGTGCTCAAGGTTAATGGACATGAGTTCGCTCCTTGTTGCGAAGGCTGAGATAGATGCCACCGAGTATCAGGGCCGCCCCGATCAGGTTCAACCCACTCGGCACTTCGCTGAAGAAGATCAGCGCCAGAATTCCCGCCCCGACGGGCTCGCCAAGAATCATGATGGAGACGTGGGAGGCGGACACGTGCTTCAATGCCCAGTTGAACGTCGAGTGGCCGAGCAACTGGGGAATCAACGCAAGAAGAACCAGAAATCCGATCGTGCTTGCAGAGAATCCAAAGGCCGGAGTGTGCGTGATCACACACACGGCCAACAGCATAACAGCTGCCATTCCATAGGTCACGGCCACGTATTCAGTTGCAGACACGATCTGACGAACGTGGCGTCCAATCATGAAGTAGATGGCAGCCATCAATCCCCCACCGACAGCTAGCACGTCACCGCGGAGAGCGGTTCCTGCGAGTTGAATGTCGCCGAAACCAATCAAGGCGCCACCAAGTATCGCAATTGAGATCCCAAGAATGAGGCGTCTTGAAGGGCGTTCCTTGAGAAATAAGAATGACCCCAACCCGACAAACAAAGGATGGGTGGTGACGAACAGCACTGAGCTGGCAATCGAAGTGTAATTCAGCGACGTTGTCCAAAGAACAAAATGGAGGGCCAACGCGGCACCAGATGCCAGGCACCATAGGGCCATCCGTGGTGTCAGCGTTCGCTTCCTCTGTATCCACGCAACGGGCACGAGAACGAGTGACGCAAGCGTCAAACGCCACGCGGAAATCGCCAACGGGCTTGCTTCGGAAGCAAAGCGGACCAAGATGGCTCCAAATGAAACCGCGACGACGCCAAGAATCATTCGCGGATAGAGCCGTTGGATTCCTTCCATAGTAGCTCCGGTTCACAGATGTTCGGCACGTCTGTTCATCTATTGGTCCACACGTCCCCTCTTCGTAGAACCCGCTGATGGGCAGGGAACTTGTTGATGGCGGTTGAGTTTGGAAAGAAGAAAAGTGCGGGGAACGGCGATTTGGCTCCCCGCGCAAGTATTAGGACTCGATGGCTCCAACTGGGCACTGATCGGCGGCGTCCTGAACGCATGCAGCTCCGGCGTTAGAACCCGCAATGATTCCAGCTTTGCCATCATCCTGCATCTCAAAAACGTCGGGGCATGCCTGAGGACATAGTCCGCAGCCGACGCAAAGGTCTTTGTCTAATGTAGCCATAATCGTTCTCCTCCTTCCCTGTCACCAGAATTCGACTGAAGGATATCAAATCCTCTGGTGGCATGCTACTTGTGCCACGGAAGGGCACTGTGCCTGTAACTTGATCCTTCAGTCGGATTCTCTATAGTTGTGGCAACAAGAAGGGGGTTCACGTATGACGAAGCGGTTGCTTTTGTGTTCTGTGGTGCTGGTGCTGTCTTCTGCTCTCGCCCTCGGGGCCACAGAGGAAGATATCTCGGCGGCTCTCTCGTTGTTTCCCGAGTCGCAAGACGTCGCTGTTGCCTATTCCGATGCCGGGCAAGCGTCCTTGGAATTTGCGATTGGGATTCTAGAAGAGGCGCTCGGAGTTGACGTGCTGTTTGACCGTGCAAGCGAAGAAGCCTACATGGCTTTGGAGATTGACCCGGCGAACAAGGCGTGGGCTAATGCGCTCTCTCAGGCCTATTACACATTGGGCGACGTTTTTCTCAAAGACAACGATGCCAAGAAGCTGGCCTTCGTTCGAGGGCAGTTCTGGGGGCTTGCGAGCCTACGATCGTCTGCTGCCTTCGCCACAGAAGAGGTCCAGCACGGCTTCATCGAAGCGGTCAAGCAAGAGACCGATGTTGCTGCGTTGTTCTGGACGTATGGAAACTGGACGCGCAAAGACGAATTCGATTTGCTCGGTGCGGTGTTTCGCAATGATCCACCCAAGTTGCTGGCGCTGATTGAGCGCTGTCTTGAGCTGGATGAGTCGTTTATGGATTATGCCGCTTACCGGGCACTGGCGGCATTTTGGGGTGGATTGCCGCCACTGCCATTGATGCAGTTCGGGCAGAATTTGCCGCGGGCGTTGTCCTACATTTGCCCCGTTCTCAACGAGCCGTCGACCTGCAATGTATGCGCCGATTGCCCTGTGTCCGATGACGTGGACGACTACTTCGAGAACCGCTTGATTTTTGCTGAGTACTACCTCATGGAGATGGAGCTGTGGGACGAGGCTGCTCGTGTCCTGCAGAGCATCTTGGACGATTCCATTGGCGAAAGGTACGCGTTGTACAACAACCATTGCGTTTCTCTGGCTGCGGAGCTTCTCCAAACAGTCACTGAGCACCTATAGTCGTACCTGAAGTCGTTGGTTCCCCGCACAACATAGGGGTTTGTTGAAGCCCCTAGCTTGCGGTATAGTGATCCCGATTCCCCTCACAGGAGGTCGAAAACGATGAGGAAACTACTGTTGTTTACTGCTGTTCTGATGGTGGCGCTGGGTGGTTCTGCGGTGTCCATGACCCTCGATGAAGCCATTGGGTTGTTCTCTGATAGCGACATCATGATTACCTATACTGCCGAGGGACAAGCACAGCTTGAAGAGGCCATTGACGCGTTCCGTACAGCACTCGGTGTCACGGATACCCTCGATGAAGCCAACGAAGATGCACTCATGGCCTTCGACGTAGATGCCAACCTGATGTATCTCATCCCTATGCTCGCGCAGTGCTACTACACGCTGGCTGACGCGTTCCTTGGAGAGGATGAAGCCACTGTGAAGCCTTTCTACCTCAGAGGGAAGCACTGGGGACTCAAAGTCCTTCGCATGGATCCGGAATTCGCAGCGACTGAGCAAGCGAACGGGTTTGTTGCCGCAGTCAACGGATCGGACAATCTGACAGGCCTTTACTGGACATCCTCCAACTGGCTCCGTGCCGGACAATTCGACGTGTTGGCAGCCGTCTTTGCGGGAATGCCTGAGAAGACCGAAGCCATCACCTTGCGATGCATGGAACTCGACGAGACCTACACCCATTACGGGGCCTACCGCGCGTTGGGCGCATTCTGGTCCGGCCTCCCGTCGCTTCCTGCGGGCAAGTTCCGAAAGAATTGGGATTCCTCGCTGAGCCACTTCTGCAAGATCGTAGACGAACCCGCGCTTTGCGGTGCCTGCAATGGTTGTACTGACTTCGGCGCGATTGATCCAGAGGTCCATGAGTATCTTGAGAACCGCATGTTCTTCGTGGAGTTCTATCTCATGGAACGTGGTCTCTGGGCTGATGCTAAGCGCGTCATCGACTCCGTTGTCGCCGATGGCATTGGCGAGAAGTATCTGCTCTACAACGCAATCTCCCTTGAGAAAGCGGCGATCTTCCTTGCAGAGGTTGAGAGCCACTTGTAGGGCGTTCGGCCTGAACGCAGTTCGGGCTTCCAGCAACTGAAAACTCAGCATACGGCGATCCGGTGAGGTCGCCGTATTTTCTTTTTTGTGGCGGCTCATCGACATCGCTGAGAGGAGGATCAAGGGAGGCGGGGAGTGACGATTGAAGCCATTCTGGAACAAGTGGCGCAGCAGGACATTCGCTTCGTTCAATTTTGGTTCACGGACTTGCTCGGCAACCTAAAGAGCATTGAGATTCCCTCGTCGGGGCTGGCAACTGCTCTAGAACAGGGAATTGGATTTGACGGCTCATCAATCCACGGATTCGCCAGGATAGATGAGTCTGATATGCTGGCCGTGCCTGACCAATCCACGTTTGCTGTGTTGCCATGGGACAACGTGGGGCGGCTCATCTGCGACATTCAGCTTCCCGGGGGCCAGCCCTACGAAGGCGATCCTCGTTTCGTTCTCCGGCGGGCACTCAAGCGAGCTGCGGCTCAGGATCTCGCGATGATGGTTGGAACTGAGCTTGAGTATTTCTACTTTTCATCTCCGCGGAAGCCAGAGGGCGTTGATGTGGCGGGCTACTTCGATCTATCTCCTCCAGATTCCGCCTCTGAAATCCGGAGGCAGGCGGTGACTGCCATCGAGAAGATTGGCATTTCCGTGGAAGCAGCGCATCATGAAGTGGCTCCCAGTCAGCAGGAGATTGACCTAAGCCATGACGTCGCCCTGCGCACAGCCGACGATCTGCTGACCTGCCGGTACGCGATCAAGGAAGTCGCCCGAAGAAACGGCATCCATGCATCCTTCATGCCCAAACCGCTATCCAATGAAAACGGATCCGGCATGCACGTGCATCAATCGTTGTTTACGAGCAGTGGGCGAAACGCCTTCTTCGATTCGCAAGATTCGCTTCATCTCTCGGCTCTGGCGCGTGGCTATCTGGCGGGACTGCTTTACTACGCGCCAGAAATCATCGGGATCTGTGCCCAGTGGGTCAATTCGTTCAAACGACTGGTGCCGGGATTCGAAGCACCCGTTTATGTCACGTGGGCATCTCGCAATCGCAGCAACATGATTCGCATCCCGATGTACCAAGCGGGCAAAGAAGGAGCGACACGAATTGAATTCCGAGCACCTGATTCTGCTTGCAACCCCTATCTGGCGTTTGCCGTGATGCTGCATGCCGGACTCGACGGTATCGAGAAGAGCATTCCCCTGCCGCAACCTATGGAGCGCGATGTCTTCAAAATGTCTCCCGAAGAGCGGGCAGCTGCAGGCATCGAGATGCTGCCGGGAAGCCTGAACGAAGCGATCACCGCCATGGAGGATAGCAGACTTGTACGCAGCGCTCTGGGGGATCATATCTTCGACAAATTCATTGAGAACAAACGCATTAAGTGGGGCAGCTATCGTGCGCACGTACACGAGTACGAACTCGAACGTTACCTACCCGTTCTGTAGGCTGAGTAAGGTTTAATGAATAGGCCCCTGCAGAGATTCGTCTTCCAGGGGCTTGTCATTACCAGAGAACGGGAGGTTCCGACATGTTCCCAAGCAACAGAAAGTGCGAGTGGAATGTAACCTGAGAAGGCGCCGATGGAGCCTTCTCACAAGCAACCGGAAGCCCCGCTTCCGGTTGCCGTTCTCTCAAGGAAGACGCGAAGCGTTAAGCGCTTCGTTAAGCAACTGGAGGCTATACTTCCAGTTGCCAAGCTTAAGGCCAAACGAAGTGGCACTAGCCACTTCGCTTGAGCCGCCCCGCACGCTTTGCATACGTCTCCACCCGACCGAAGATGACCAAGCCGATGGTGATAACCGCCAATCCAATGCCCAGCAACAGTCCGATTGTTGGCAAGAGGGTTCGGGTTTCTACACCATCGAGCAGGCATGAACGCATGCCTTGGATGACGTAGGTGGCTGGTGAGCATCTGGCAATCGGATGCAGCCATTGGGGCAAGGTTTCGATAGGATAGTAGACGCCGGAGATCAGCAACAGGATGGCTGCTACGGCATTGGTCATCTGGGCTCCTCGCTCTGGATACAGCAGCGGTAGCACGGCTGCCCAAATGCCTAGCCCTACGAACGATACACTGCCTGCCAGAAGCATGAGAACGGCTCCCAGGATATTGGCATCCGACAGATCGAGCCGGAAGAAGGCTGACACGATGACGAGGATCGTCAATGTACGAATGACGCCATAGCCGATGGCAAACAGCGTTGTCCCCACCAAATGGGTAGGGCGGGAGACGGGAGCCATGAACGTATACTCAATGGTTCCTTCCCATCGCTCCCAGGCAATCATTTCAGAAATGGCATAGAAAATGACAGACAGATACTGCCAGATAAGCGCACCCACTAGCAGATACTTGACCACGGCTTGTGTGTCAATGATCTGTCCGGTGATGGCGCCCATGCCATTGCCAATATAGGTAATGGCCAATGCGTTGGTGAGCGAGTAGATGAGCCATACCAGTTCCCATCCCCAATAGCGCTTGATCAAGTTGATATTCCGCTCGACAAATGCATAGGCACCACGTATCTCTCGAATCATGGCTGTCGACTTCATGCTCCCACCTCCTTTGCTGCTTCGGCATCTGCAAACGTTCGGCCAGTCAGGGCGATGAACACGTCTTCCATCGTTGTCTTCTCACCATTCTTGGGGGGAACTCGTGCTTTTAATCCTTCTGGATCATCTAGCGCAACGATTCTCCCGTCATCAATGATGGCAATGCGATCGCACAAGCGATCGGCTTCCTCCATGTCATGGGTGGTGAGCAAGACGGTTGCGTTCTCGGTTTCCCTGATTTCACGAATGAACGCCTGCACATCGCGTTTGGAATGAGGATCGAGCCCCGTGGTGGGCTCATCCAGCAACAACAAGATGGGCGACGTCAGAAAACCACGTGCCACCGCGACCTTCTGCTGCATGCCACGCGACATATGTTCCATCGGCTGAGTGAACGTTGATTCCTTCAGCCCCAGGCGCGTCATAATGGCGCGCATTTTTTTCTTTGCCTCAACCGGAGCCATGCCATACAGCCGAGCTGCATACATCAGGTTTTCGATCGGCGAAAACTTCTTAAAGAAGGCGGCATCGACTGAGACTCGATTGATCAGCCGCTTGACGGCGGTGGCGTCGTGTTCGACATCGTGGCCGAAAATGCGAAGTGAGCCTGAGTCAGGCAACAGCAGGGTCGATGCCAATCGTATCAGCGTCGACTTGCCCGATCCATTAGGGCCGAGCACACCGAATGCTTCGCCTTTGGGGACGTACAGATCGATATCCTTGAGGGCGATGACTTCTTCCTTCTTGGTGTGTTTGAATAGTGTGCGCTTGCCAGCAGGACGTGGCACGCGTTCCTTGCGTGTGAACGTCTTGCGCACGCGCTCGACTTCCAGTGCGTACGTGCACATTGGTGGACTCCTTCAGCGGGTACTGTTGGCAATAGAGCTCATTGCGTCGCGGAGAGCGTGGCTCCGCATCTGGTTGGGGTCGGAATCGATAGGCGAAATCGTGGATTTCGCGAAGAAAGAGCATTGAGTACGTCATTCACTCAAGCTCAGTCGGTGGCCCGCAAGGGGCCTAGATCGTGCAGGTCCTGGTCATCATGCGTACCTCCCGAGAAGGCCCGGCAAGGCCGGTCGGTAATCAAACAGAATATCGGCGTTCGTCCGTGGTTACAAGTCATCACACAAAGAGCAGGAACCCGAGCGCCAGGTATTCCTCATGATCTTGTCTGGATCATACCGATCGACGGGGGATGGCTGGGTCACGGGATGACCAAGGGCGACCACGGCCATCGGATAGACGGTCGCTGGAATGTCGAGCAAGTTGCGCACGAAAACCACACGCTTGTGATAGGGGTACAGCTCCTGCCACACCCCGCCGAGGCCTAGGGCTTGTGCTGCCAACAGCATGTTCTGGATGGCTGCACCGCAGTCGGCAAGCCAATGCATCTTCCAGGTCATACCGCCGATGTCGGCACACACGACGACAAGCTGGGGCGACACGTGATAGGGACCTCGTTCGATATCAAGAGCACCGATGGTGTCGCGAAGCGCGGGGTCATCGACAACGATGAATCGCCACGGCTGCTGGTTCCCGGAATTGGTGGCTGCCATGGCTGCGCGAAAGATGATCTCCAACTGCGTTTCGGAGAGGGGCTCGTCTGTGAACTGGCGGACGCTACGACGGGTGAAAACGGCTTCGAAAAGTTCCATGATGCCTCCCAATTGGCGCAAACTGCGATGCCGCGTAGGAGTCTACGCGGCATCGAGATAGTTCGCAATGGTACTAATTGATTGGGTGGAACCCTATTGTGCGACCCGATTGACTTCGGGGCGCAGCTCCTTGACATAGGTATGTGATTTGCTGATGACGTGCATGCCAACAGACTCGTACAACGTGGACGCCTGGTTTCGATTGCCCGAGTCAACGCGCAATGACGGCCCCCTTCGACCCGCAATCCTGCAGCGCCTTCAGTGCGTGCATTAGCAGACTGCGGCCGATGCCTCAACGGCGCCATGCTTTGCAGACCCCGAGTTCATCGATGAGTCCGATGCCTGCCTCTGCACAGGCAGGCGGATAGACGCTCGTGGATCATTGCATCGCAAGAAACGCTACGCGCAGAGAAGGATCGGGCGGCAATGAGGCTGAAGGATCAGGACGTGCGCCGATATTCGGCGCACGTCCTGTGTGAGGATCGCTTAGATTGAGATGACGGAAGGGGTCAGCCAGTAAATAAGGCAGGCCGTGGCGACAACGACCAGGCTTGAACAGGCGGCTCGTATAAAATATTCGCGCCGATTGAACGGCCTTCTGGCGCACGCACAGGATGAAAGCGTTGTCTCCAGCGCGGGTTCTGCCTTTGCATCCGTAGGCTCAGATGGATTCATGGGTTTCGAGGATGGCCGAGGAGCTGGTTTGCTTCGACGTGAGGCTCCGCTCGATAGCGGAACGAGGCCTTGAAGCAGGAGAAAGACGCCAATGCCCCCCAATGAGAACGCCAAGGTTTGAGCGTCGCTTCTTCCTGAGATAAGCAGAAGCGTTAGGACGATTCCGACTGTGACTTCACCGCGAACGAATGATTGCAGAACCATTTGCAGCATGATGCCTCCGATAATTGGGATAGATGCTCACAGCATACCGGAAGAGAGAAGGATCCGGAAGACGGTGCGAACAGATTAGGCTTTGTACCCGAATTTCCGCAACAGGTCTTTGCGCCAGGCGATGCCTGCATCATCTTCGATGCCTGCCGGGGCAGATCCATCAATGACACCGAGAATGCCTCGGCCTTGTTCAGACTCGGCGACAATAACCTGTACCGGGTTGGCGGTGGCGCAGAAGATGCTGCAGATCTCGGGAACACGCTTCATGGCATGCAGGACGTTGATCGGGAAGGCGTCCTTGAGAAAGACGATGAACGAGTGCCCGGCTCCGATGGCCAAGGCATTGCGAATGGCTAGTTGCTCCAGATCTTCGTTGGTGCCGGAATGCCGGATCAGAGTATGGCCGGACGCCTCACAAAACGCCACGCCAAACTGAATGCCGGGAACCGTATTGACGAGAGCCTCATGAATGTCCTCGACGGTCTTGATGAAATGGGATTGCCCGAGGATGAGGTTCAGTGCGTCGGGATTCTCAATCTGAATGCTTTTCAGTTCCATGTTAGGCTCCCCCGCGGATGAAGTCGACGATGGAATTCGGCTCCAAGGAGATCTCAATCTCCTGGCCGGAGTCCATGCGTTTGATCTTGCCGGTCCCGGATGCGGCCTCCTGTTCGCCGACGACGAGCAGATGACGGGCATTCAGCGAGTTGGCAAGGGACAACTGTTTTCGCAATGCGCGTCCACGATGGTCAATATCCACAGACAGGCCGCGGTGCCGAAGTTGTTGTGCCAAAGCGAAGGCATAGTGCCTGCTGTCCTCCCCGAGTGTAGCCAAGAAGAGATCAAGTCGGGTTGCCTCAAGTTGCGCATGGGCTCGCTCCTGAAGAATGATGACCAAGCGTTCGAAGCCGCCGGCAAATCCTAGTCCTGGAATCGGTGGGCCGCCGAAGGTTTCTACGAGACCGTCGTAGCGGCCTCCGCCAAGCAACGTGTCTTGTGAACCCAGGTCCTTGGACATCAATTCAAACACGGTTCGTGTGTAATAATCGATCCCGCGCACGAGTCGTGAATCGATCTCATAATTCAGATTGAGGGCATCGAGCATGCCTCGCACCTGTGTGAAGTGATCGGCGCAATCTGCGCAGAGATGATCGGCACTTCCTGGTGCGGCTTCGATATGGATCTGACATCTCTCTTCCTTGCAGTCGAGGATACGCAGCGGGTTCTCATCCAATCGTCGTTGGCAATCTGGGCACATGTGCGTGATGGAGGGTGAAAAATGGGATCTCAAGATATTCTTGAATCGCTCACGATCCTCAGCACAGCCGATCGAATTGAGGCGGAGCCAGAGTCCACCAATGCCGAGACGATCCATCATCGACCAAGCGAAGCTAATGACCTCTGCGTCAAGACTTGGATCGAGTGAACCCAAAGCTTCGATTCCGAACTGATGAAATTGTCGGCAGCGACCCTTTTGCGGCTTCTCGTAGCGGAACATCGGGCCGATGTAGAACAGCTTCTGGAACGGCGATTGTGTTTGCCATCCTTGGTTGAGATAGGCGCGAACTACGGAGGCGGTGCCCTCAGGCCGGAGGGTGAGGCTTCGACCTTTTCGATCTTGGAACGTGTACATTTCCTTGCCCACGACGTCGGTAGCTTCTCCCATACCGCGGACAAACAGCTCCGTGTATTCGACAATAGGGAACCGAATTTCCTGATAATTGAAGCATCGAGCGGTTTCGAGCATGGCCTGCTCGGCCAGCCGCCACCATCCAATCTCATCAGGAAGGATGTCATACATGCCTCGGATGCGTTCCGTCTTCATGCCATCCCGCGCAGAACGTCGATCGTGTCGACACACGCTACGTTGGCTTCAGATCCCTTGCTATACACAGTCAAGCACATGAGTTGATCCATCGCCCCTTCCTTCAACCGCCGGGTGGCTGCGCGATTGAATCGACTGGTGTTGATTCCCGCGCGCAATCTGGCTGCGTTCAGCACGCTCGTAAATATGTTCCACATGATCTGCATCTCCCTTGCGCCCTAGCTCACGAAACAGACGAGACGCCGTTCATTCTCGTTCACATCCGGCAACTTCATGTCGCCGCATCGCGGCGCCCGCCCTCTGTTGCTGCACGATTCTCGCTTTGCGAGGGCAATACCCATTCTAATCTTCTTTGAGCGGATGCCCCAAGACATCCTCTGACCGGCGCAAGATCGACCGCTCGGATCGCTTTCGATACTCGATGAGATCAGCAATGCTGACGATGGACAAGCCATGCTTCTTTGAGAACGCTTCGAGTTGAGGCACGTGCGCCATGGTTCCATCTTCGTTGAGGACTTCACACAACACCGCAGTCGGCTCAAGCCCCGCCAATCGTGCCATGTCGACGGTGGCCTCTGTGTGCCCAGCTCGACGAAGCACGCCGCCATTGCGAGCGATCAACGGGAAGATGTGACCGGGGCGGGCCAAGTCGTCGGGGCGTGTATTCTTGTTGACGATTAGGCGAATGGTGTGGGCGCGATCATGGGCAGAAATGCCCGTGCTAATTCCATGCTTGGCATCGACCGTGACAGTGAAGTGCGTGCCATGCAGCGCTGTATTGTGCGAACACATTGGGGATAGGCCCAACTCGTTGGCGCGATCTTCAGTGAGGGGGACGCATACCATGCCTCGTCCGTAGGTCACCATGAAATTGATGGCCTCAGGTGTGATGTGCTCGGCCGCCATGACGAGGTCGCCCTCGTTCTCACGAGCTTCATCATCGACGAGAATAAGCATCTCGCCGTCGTGATAGCGTTTCAGTGCCTCTTCAATCGGAATGAACAAAACGTATCATCCTCTCGACGGACTTTCCTTGAGTGTCGAATTCATCATTGACGGCGCGTTCACGTCGGCGATCGTTCAAGACCGTCTGCTCGCATGGGGCAGGAATGATTGCGCAATGGAAGCTGCCGCTGTTTAAATCATACGGTGTTAGGCTGATCGCTTCGACTACGATGGATCTCCTGTCGACAAGGGAACGTCGATCTTGTGCATGAAATACAAGGGTTGGTTTGCTTCCCGCGTCTTCTGGATATGTCGCCTTCGGATGGTTGAGGGAGCCCCAAGACCCGAAGATTAAATGGGCATCCAAACCATAGTTTGGAGGGACGGGACGCTCCAGGCCAGCTGAGCATGCACTGAGTGCCCCCTCCCGTTCGGATAGACAGACGTCTTGAAAGGGCGCGCAGTGTCCCAATTCGATGCCATCGCGAATCGCGGCAGGAATGTCAATGGGCGGCGCGCTCGGTCGTACCGAACGGACGAGCCCAGGTTCTTGTACGATTCCGGTGAACATTGCGGGAAGGAGTGTACAGTAGCTGAATTGCCTGATCAACGAAGTTGCATGGACTTTTCCCACACGATACCCTATCCGTAGGAGGTCATAGTGGCCAAACGTACTGCTTGGATTGGTATTCTCTTATTATTTCTTCTGTTGATCTCACTATCAGGTGCTGCAACGCAGCCGACGATTACACATCTGACTACGGTTCGTGCTGGATTCTCTGAATTGGTGGTAACCACACCCTTGGGAAATTACGTCTTCTCTGAGGACGGTGGAACCCTCAGAAGTGGGTTGCTGACTTTTGCTCCTTATGGCTCGAAGGTCGCTGAATTGGTTGCCGGCACGACAACCAATGCTACGACCTTCGCGCGAGCGTATCTTGCTGATGCCGAGTTCCCATTTGCGCTTCGCTATCAGGATATTGCCTTCAACTACACATTGGCTGATCCGGTATACACAGATACGGGCGCCATCATGATTGAGATGCGCGGACAAGGCGGAGGAATCTCTGTTGTCAAACGCTTCAAGATTGAGCCCGATGCCCTCTATACCCTGACAGCCGA
>JAHITR010000237.1 GCA_018817505.1 Candidatus Bipolaricaulota bacterium
GCCATATGTTCTGTCGCCCGGTTGGTTTCCATCTACTCACGTCCTTTGCTGATCCTTCCGTTTTTGAACTGCCCCAGGGAAGCGAGCCTCGCTTACCCGTGATAGTACGTCGGCACACGACGGGCGGCGGTTCACCAAGCACCTGGTTCTTCCCTTCGAGCCCCGAATTGAAACATGGATCTTGAGCACGATGTCCGCGGCAGATCCCGCGAAGCTGCACCATCTGGCCCCCCGTATGTGGCCAAGAGCCAGCGGCCGGTCACATGAGCAGAGCGAAGCAGCTAGGGACATGACCGCAGGCGCGAATTGTTTGCTCGACCGATGGTTGTGCGATACGCTCAAGTTCGGGAGGTTCTGAGCATGGCTACGTTGATCGTCTTCTACTCAAGAGATGGCAATACACGAGCGGTCGCCAAGCAAATCGCCGAGGCGACTGGAGGAGACCTTGAAGAACTCGTCGAGAAAGCCGTGAAACGGTCTGGAATCCTGGGTTGGATTCGCTCTGGGCGTGATGGGATGTTCCGACGTACGAGCACCATCGAGCCACCGAAACGGAGTGTGGATCGGTATGACACTGTCTTCGTCGGATCGCCTGTCTGGGCTGGGAATCTCGTTCCTGCCGTGCGTAGCTACCTCGAATCCGTCGACTTAGGCGGCAAACGCGTGGGCTTCTTCTGCACCATGTCCGCGAGCGGAGATCGCAAGACGTTCGAGTCGATGCGCGGCCTTGCCTCCGGCGCAACGGTCTTTGGAGAGCTGGCCGTCAAGGAGTCAGAAATTGCCGAATCCGAAACTCTCGGAAAACGTTTAGCAGACTGGATTGCCCTAGGTGGGGCCGCATAAGTCCAATCCCCGTCCGCAGCAGCATTGAGTCAAGAATGAAGTACTGATCCTGGACATCACGCCCAACTCTGCAACTTGGGACCCCTCTCTGAGGCGGAGAGATCTGCCTGTAAACGGTTGGAATTGACCAGAGAATCGCCAGGGATTCTGCGAACATATACGTGATTGTGTAGCGAATCCTACTCGGGAATAGAGCGCTGACCCCGAAGCCGTGGAAGATTCGATCGGCACCAAGAGACTCTACATCCACTTGATTGACGGGGGCGCCTTCTCCGTTCGGATGCTGTCCAGGGTACCTTGCTCACCGCAGGGGTACCCAAGCAGGATCGGTCCGAAGATCTTCTCATCCTCTTGCAGTTCGAGGGCTTCGACGACGCAAGTGTTCCCCGTCACCATAGCGCCGAATCCAACGTAGCAGCTTCCCAGACCGAGCGATGTGGCGGCAATCATCATGTTCTCGCACGCGAGGGAACAGCTAATGTCGAATCCTTTTGGACCGATGACAAACACGATGGCTGGCGCGGCGTAGTAGACCATATCCTTCGGCTCGGGCATCGCCTCAAACTGCGCCATGATTCCTGCGTACATATCGGGATGGGAGTCCTTCATGCTTGCTGTCATGTTCTTCCAAAACGGAAGTGTGGTCTCCACAAGCTTTCTCTTGAGATCGGCATCTTCGACCACCACAAACCGCCAAGGCTGGAAATCGAGATTCGACGAACCTTCCTTCATCCGCCCTCTTGCAGGGGCTTGATTGCCAGCCTCGATGATGGCCTGTATCAGATCTCGCGGAATCGGATCTGGCCTGTAGGATCTAATAGATTGTCTCTTGCTAATCGTTTCAAGCACGGGGTTTGTCATGGGTCCTCTTCCTCCTATTCTTCAGGCATCATCTGCCCGTGGCAGTACGTCGACACATGACAGGCGTCGGTTCAACAAGCAAGTGATCCTGGCGATTCGGGGGACGTACACATGGTCGTGTGGCGAGCCAAATCAGAGCTGGGAGTAGGGGGCATCCGATCAATCGTTCATGCACGATACAAGGTGTGACTTCAAAGGTGGGTTGGCGTTCGATGCCTCCATTTGGGGTTGCCTGGAGCACTTGCTCAATTAATGCATATGCGAATCGTCATCGTCCCGTAGATCTTCAATCTTGCGAACGAACCGCTCTTCTCTAGCTGAATCTTCTTTTCCCTTTCC
>JAHITR010000238.1 GCA_018817505.1 Candidatus Bipolaricaulota bacterium
ACAAAACTCCAGGCATGCACGAATACGTCGTCCAAGGCATCACGATCTATGCCATGCCTCAGGATCAGAACGGTGCGGAGAGCATTGCAGCGCGCATTGCAGCGTCACGAGTTCGCGTCGTGCAGGCGCTGGAGTCGAACGCATCAGACGATATCGGCGTCATCGTCTATCCGTCGCAAGCTGCTCTTAAGCGCAAGACTCTAGGATTCGCGGGGATGCTGCTGCTTCCAGATTGGTTCATCGGACGCAACACCCGCCAGAATGTCCTCATTACATCGCCAGCCGCCCCTGGCCCGCAACACTCGAGCGAGAGCGTAATTCAAGCAGCAGTGCACGAATACGTTCATGTGTTGACGGATCGGCAGAACAAAAAACTGGGGTACTGGATCAAGGAAGGCATTGCGCTTTATCTCGCACAGCAGACGCCTTCCCTCGAAGCCATCCGTGGCGCAAGCGATCTTACCTACACAGAGTACGCGGCACCCAACGCGATTCAATTCGCCAATGTCGGCGGATATACACTCGCCTACACACTCATCGAATATCTTGACGCCACATACGGCTGGAGCCAAGTGATCGCACTGATCGTACCTGAAGCGACAACAACGTCCGTGCTTGGCAAAAGCGACCACGCCTTGTTCGACGAATGGATGGCCCACGTCCGCACACTCTAGATTGTGAGTTCCTCAAGCTGCCAGATGTAACGATGACGACTCCCGCGCCATGCGCGTACTGGCAGATGCGTTGTGAAAGCTCGATGGCCTTAGTCGGAAACCTGGCTTCGTCCTGCTCCTGATAAATCGATGCACGATACAAGGTTTGACCCCGAGGACAGTTCTGGCGTCAGATGTATGCCTACCTCTGAGATCAGAGAACGAAGCAGGCTTCCTGATGCACGATACAAGGGTTGACCCTGAAGACAGACAAGATGCGCATTCCCTGGTTCAACGCTGATCCATCCTGCTCGGAGGGCACGTTCTACAGCAGGTCTGCCATTTCGAGGATCGCTTTCACGGCCCAAGGTTGGTCAGCAAGATGCCCAGATAGAAACGATGGCGGGTTGGTGACACTATACGTGGCGTTGACCGCATTGCCTTGAGGAGGCAGATTGACGCGCACCCAAGGCACGCCGCCAGCGATGGCCGCATTAACGATGTCGGCTGTGTGTTTGTTGTGCCACCACGCAGGCCCGCCGCCCAACCAGCCTTCAGGATGATGATACGTAGGAATTTGAGATTCATTCTCCGGCGGCTGTGCATGGTCCCATGTCGCCTGAAGCCGCAAGTACATGCCTTCAAACTGACCAATAAAGTTGACTGCCTCACGCTCGTACCACCAATCCACGTTCTCCTGAGTGTTATCCTGCCATGTAGCAAGCCGTCCGAAGATACCGACGACTGTGTTGTACTTCTGCAGGTCACCCGCCAGAAACCGCGGCCCGTGACACGTCACAAAGCTGTACGGTGGTCCTTCACCATCAACCAGGTACTTGACAGGCAACTCGGGATGACGTCCGACACACCCAGCAGCCATTGTGATTCCGTAGGATTGGCTCTTCAATCCAATATTGTCATCGAGTACATAATCCAATCCCGCCACATATTCGATGAGCTTGGCCAACCCATCTTGGTGATGAAATCCGTTGAAGTTCTCTTCGCCTTCTGAACGAAGATCGTCAGGAGCCAGTGTGTCGATTCTTCCCTCAGCATTGAACGAGACAACGACCATTCCCTCTTTGGCAAGCGCCTTGGCATCAGCTCCGTGTACTTCCATCCTTCCGGGATTGATCCCACCTGGGATGAGGATCACTGCGGGGAAGGCAACGCCAGGGTAAAGTGCCGGATCAGGACGACGCATTTGAGCATAGATGCGATTTCCTGTAGGCCCGAGAACCTCGAACGGTTCAATCACAGTCTCAAACGGCGGTTGAGGCACAGCGGGAGCAATGATGCACGACATCAGACTCCCCTGGGCTAATAGAACAAGAATCGCAACAACCAGAACTCGAAACCGTTGCATGGTCGTTTGGCGTGTCATCACACTCCTCGGCTTCATTGCGTTTCAGAATAGCTCAAGAAAGCAAATCTCCTAAAGGCTAGTAAACGCGAATTCGCAACTTCAGACAAACCGGCCGGGTGGCAGGATGTTTAGCGAGGGTAAGAGCTAGGCACAAACAGGCAACATCATCCTCTGGGATTGCGCTCTCAAATCAGCGATGACGACTGCCGCGCCATGCACGTGTTGGCGGATGCATTGCGGAAACTTGAAGGGCTTTGGTCGGAATTCAAATCTAAAGGCCTGACCCCGG
>JAHITR010000239.1 GCA_018817505.1 Candidatus Bipolaricaulota bacterium
ACCATTCCGATCTCTAGCCTGTCAGCATCGTGAGCCGATTCGATGTTTACAGGCTTACCGTTAAATCGAATCTCTCCCTCGTTGGCCCTTTCAAGTCCGCAGAGTATTTTCATGAGAGTTGTCTTCCCTGCCCCGTTTTCTCCGACGATAGCGTGGATTTCGCCTTTGTTTACGGACAGATTCACTCCCTTGTTCGCGTGAACGCTATTGCCCGCGTAGGTCTTATGTATGTTCTTCATTTCAAACAGAACGAGAGATTCAGCTACCATTGAGTTTTCCTTTATCTGGGAAAGAAGACTGCGGGGTCCAACGTGGACCCCGCAGGTGTCTGGCACTTACTGATGAGCAGCAGCGTCAATCCTGTCCAACACGTCTTGTGGGACGATGATCTCCAGTTCTCCGCTCACAACCTTATGGTACATCTCTTCAAACTGAGTCCGGACATCTTCCGGAAGACTGTTGATGTACCTCGCGTCGCGAAGAGACACGTAGATGTATCCCTCTTCAGCGCCGAGTATTTCCGGTTCACCCCACGCAAGAGTCCCGTCGACGAGGTTTTCCAGGTTCTTGGTGGTGGCTGCTCCGTTGTCCTTGATGATGGAGCAGACGACGGTGCCCGGTGCCTTGTCATAGCCGTCGCTGTCATACCAAAGCACATAGAGACCTTTGTTCACAGCCGAACTGAGCACTCCGGCGTTTCCACTTCCAGCAATGGTGCCGAAAACATCAACGCCCTGGTCCGCCATGGAGTTGGCGAGCTGTTCGGCCTTGGCGGCATCGTACCAATTTCCCAGCATGGCCGTGACCAGATGGAACGCGGGATCGACCGCCTGGGCGCCTGCCTCCATTCCGGGGATGATCATGTCATCCATCATGACGTAGTGCTGCCCGTAGACAAGTCCAACAGTTCTATCGATGGTGACATTGTCCATATTGCTGATGGAAATCAGGCCCATCATGTATCCGAATAGGTAGGCTTCCTGCGTATTGTTAAAGAAGGTTGTGAACAGCCGATCGTTACCCACGACATAGGCGTCATTCACGATGAACTTGACGTCTGGGACTTGATTGAGGACCTCGACGCAGAGTGGCCCCAAGGCCTCATTGGATGTATAGATCACATCATAATTGCCAGACGCGGCAAATGTCAGAAGCATCTCAGGCCACAGGGCTTGATCAAATCCTGCTTCAAAGATTCTCACCAGTTCCACTGAGTCGTTTCGCAGCGCGAATTTTTCAACGGCATCCGTCATGCTATCATACGGAGGGCTGTCGCCTAGGCGACCCGGGATAAACACGCCTATCCGTATGGGTGCATTCTCTCCTACTACAAAGACCGCGATGGTCGCGACGAAACACAACATTAGGAAGACAGCCGTCATGATCCTCATGGTTCGTTTCATAGAACTCTCCTTGCTCGGAAATCTACTCGCCCTAGGCTGGCAAAGGACGTTTGTTCCTGCCTTGTCAGGTTCCGCCCCATGCACAGCCCTCCTCCCACCGACGTTTTCTATCAAATGCTAGCTGTAACTAGCATTATTGTTTGCCATGCTAGCACGACGAAGCGCGAAATCCAATTTCGCGGAGAGGGAAAAGTGCTTCATGCGAGACCCATTGGAGTCTTTCCATCTGAGGAGGGTGAAGTCCCGGTTGGCGGCAAGAGAACCAAGCGCTCGGAGTAGAGCTCTCAGCCTAAATCGACTGGTTTGTCTTGCACATAGCATAAGAAGCCCTCATCACTTCACGCTCAACGCCCTCAAATCCAGACCCGATTTGCCTTCGCAGTCTGCTCCTGATATATTACTAACCGTCTCTGGAGGATTCCTCCACGCGAGCATCACGGTGCAGGGGAGGCCTTTTGTTCTGGAGGCGGTCGAAGTGGGTTTCTTGGGGTAGAAATGCGCAGAGCGTCTGCACATGAGGGGCGTTGCGACACCTCCAGATGTCCTCTTCTTACCAACAGACATAACTACACGTATGTGGGCACCGGGAGGTAACGCATGAGGCTACGCATGGGCGTGGACACCGGAGGCACGTTTACTGATTGCGTCGTGATCGATGAGGCAGGGGTGGCGCATACCTTCAAGGAGTTGTCAACCCCGAAGGATCCGTCAATCGGCTTGTACAACGTGATTGGAAAGGCCGCCAAGGCATTCGGAAAGTCGTTGCAGGAATTCCTTGGGGAGCTCGATTTCTTCGCACATGGCACCACTGTGGCGACCAATACATTGCTCACAAGAACCGGTGCGAAGACTGGTTTGATCTGCACAAAAGGCTTCAGAGACACGATTGAGATGCGCCGGGCCCACAAGGACAACATCTGGGATCTGTTCCTGGAAAGCCCTGAGCCGTTGGTTCCGAGATATTTGCGAATCGGTGTGGATGAGCGTATTGACTACGCTGGTTCCGTGGTGATTCCCCTTAACGAAGAGGACGTGCTTGAGGCGTGCTCAGTCTTCAAACGTGAAGGCGTCGAAGCGATTGCTGTCGCTACCTTGTTCTCGTTCCTCAACTCGGGACATGAACAAAGAATTCGCGAGATCGTCCGCCGCGAGCTGCCAAATGTATTCCTGTCCATTTCTTCGGACGTACTGCCCCAGATTCGGGAATACGAGAGAGCATCGACGACAACTGCGAATGCCTATGTCGGCCCCAAGCTGACCGTTTACCTATCCACGCTGGAGAGCAAGCTCAGAAGGGACGGCTTGAGCCGAGCCTTCTACGTCACAGCCTCCAATGGCGGAGTGATGACCGCAGAGACTGCCATACGGCATGCTTCCGCTACGCTGCTCTCTGGCCCGGCTGCGGGTGCCGTAGGCGCGATGTACTTCGCGGAACTGCTGGGGAACAGGAATCTCATTCTCATGGATATGGGCGGGACCTCGTTCGATGTGACGCTCATCAACGATGCCAAGGTGACACTGAGTACCGAAGGTGAGATCGCTGGCTACCGAGTTGCAAAGCCTATGATCGATATCAATACCGTCGGCGCCGGTGGCGGATCCATCGCATGGCTTGACAAAGGCGGAATGCTGAAAGTAGGTCCGGCTTCTGCGGGATCGGATCCTGGCCCCGCTTGCTATAGGCTTGGAGGAACTGAGCCCACAGTCACAGACGTAAATCTACTCCTAGGTTATCTGAACAGCGAGTTCTTCCTAGGCGGCGAGATGCAGGTGGATGTCCAAGCCGCTGAGAAGGCTGTCAAGGAGCGCATCGCTGATCCGTTGGGCATGACTCTGATGGATGCCTGTGCTGGCATCTTCAGAATCATCAATCAGAACATGGCCGATGCCACGAAGGTCGTGAGTGTTGAGCGAGGACATGATCCGCGGGAGTACGCGTTAATCAGCGCTGGCGGGGCGTGCTCAATCCATGCATGCAAGATCGCAGAGGAAATCGGGTCGAGCACGGTGATCGTTCCCAAAGCAGCTTCTGTGTTCTGCGCTTTAGGAATGCTGGAGTCGGACATTCGACTAGACAGCGTGCGTTCCTATTTGGGGCAGATCCCAGGAATTGACTTGAAGGATTTCAATGCCGCCATTGCTGAGGCTGAGAAGACAGCGCTGGCGGAGCTGCTTCAGGAGGGCGTTGAAGAAGAACGCGCGGTGCTCCTACGTTATGCTGACATTCGCTATCTGGGACAGCATCATGAAGTGACGGTCGAGATTCCGCATGGATGTAAGATCGACGAGAGCCATGTCGAGGAGATCGCTGAAGCGTTCCACCGCGCACACGAGCGACTCTATACCTACGCTACACCTGAAAGCCCACTTGAGATCATGAATTTCCGAATCACTGCAGTGGGATCTGTCGACAAAGCTGACATATCAGCTGAGAGCGATTCTGCCGGCGATCTCGTGTCAACGATCAAAGGGGAGCGAAGCGTCTTCTTCGAGTCGATCGGAGACTTCGTTCAGACGACGGTCTATGACAGAACGAAGCTGGGGCCTGGTAGCGTCATACAGGCGCCCGCAATCATCGAGGAACGGATCACAACCGTTGTCGTCCATCCAGGGTGGCGTGCTCGCATTGATGGATTCGGCAATATCATTATGGAGGAAGTGCAGTGAGCCACGACGAAGAGCGGCGACGGGAATTTGAAGGCGCGGCGGATCCAATTACCCTGTCGGTCATCTACAACCGGCTGCTGACGATCAACAAAGAGATGGGGATCACCATGATCAATACGTCCATTTCGCCCATCTTCGCGGAGGTGCATGATTTCTCGTGTGCCATATGCGACTGGGCAGATCGGATTGTCGCACAGATCGATGGCGTACCCTCCCACACCGCGTCTTCGATGGAGGCGGTGAAGGCAACGACCGCGTACTTCGGTGATGACATTCGCCAAGGCGACGTCTTCATCATGAACGACCCGTATACCGGAGGTACGCACCTGCCGGATATCACCATCATCAAACCCATCTTCTTTGAAGGAGCATTGCAGTTCTTCGCCATTAACAGGGCTCATCATGGTGACGTCGGAGGGATTGAGCCGGGTTCCTACTCACCCAAGGCGACTGAGTTGTTCCACGAGGGGATTCGAATCCCGCCGGTACGGCTCTATCGGAACGAAAATCCCATCATGGATGTCGTGGAGATGATCCGCATGAACACGCGGATGCCCAATGAGTTCTGGGTCGACATCAAGGCGATGGTTGCCAGTTGCCGAGTGGCTGAACGGCGGATTCACGAGCTCCTGCAGAAGTACGGTGTCGAAACAACACGAGAGACGATCGAGGAGATCCATCAATACGCTGAACGAAGAATGCGTCTCGAAATCGAGAAGCTTCCCGACGGTACGTACGTCGGCGAGAGCTACCTGGATTCCGACGGATTTCAGAAAGAGCCGATTCTCATCCGGGTAGCGATTACCATTCAAGGCGACGAGGCCTTTGTCGACTTTGCGGGTTCAGATTCCCAAGTAACGGGCTTCGTGAACTCTCCCATGGCCAACACCGCTACCTGTGCCTATGTTGCCTTCCTGACGACGGTAACGACTCCGGACATCCCGCACAATGAGGGCGCGTATCGACCCATTCATATCACCGCTCCCAAGGGGAGCGTGGTGAATCCTGAGTTCCCAGCGCCCGTGGCGTCCTGCACGTTGGATACGGCTTGCGCCATTCTGGAGGCGTGCTGGAAGGCACTCTCGAAAGTGCTCCCTGATCGAGTGCCTGCTGGCTGGAACCGTTGGAACGGGCCAGCAATCACGGGGATCGATCCCCGAAATAGCGGATTCTACGTCATGTTCGGATTTAACGGTTTTGGCGGCGCTGGCGGCATGAGTGGAATGGATGGACGCCACTACATTGGTGACGGAATCGATCTCGGAGGTTTGATTGCACCCAACATCGAAACCAATGAGATGGACTATCCCCACATTACGGAGTTCAACGAATTCACCACAGACTCTTGCGGCGCTGGCAAGTATCGAGGCGGATGCGGAGCGAAATACAGAATCAAGATGTACGACGAGGCTCCGACGCTAGTGATGTTCGGAGATGGTCGCATTCACCCGCCCTACGGCCTGTTCGGAGGCCAGCCCGGCTCCGTCAACATGGCGTACATCAATGAGGGTGGGCAAGGCGAGTACGTGATTCAATCGAAGGAATCTCTGCAGCTTGAGCAAAATGATATCTATACCTCCTACCCTTCTGGAGGTGGAGGATGGGGTGACCCATTGGACCGTGATATCGAACGGGTGCGACAAGATGCACGCAACGAAATCATCTCGGCTGACTGCGCTGAGAAGGTCTACGGTGTTGTGTTCAAGTCAGGCGGATGGGAAGTTGATGCTGCGGCAACGGGAGCGCTACGCATGGCGCTTAAGGCAGAGGAAAAGGAAGTGCAGAGTGAGTAAGGGGAAGATAGCGGTTCTCGGTGCTGGCAATGGCGGATTCATGTCAGCCGCGGATTTCGGCCAAATGGGGTATGAGGTAGCTCTCTTCTCCCGCAGCATCGACAAGGTTGCCGGAGTGAAAGCCAAGGGAGGCATCGAAATTCTCGATATCGACAGCAAACCTACCGGCGAATTCGGGAGGGTTGCGTGCGTAACTGACGATATCGCCGAGGCCGTGAAGGGCGCTGCCGTTATTGTAAATCCAATCCCCTACTTCGTATGCGAAGAATATGCCAGGATGGTTGCACCGCATCTTGAAGATGGGCAGGTTGTCCTCTACTTAGGCAAGGGCGGCGCTTGCCTTACGTGGGCGAAAGTACTGCGCGAAATGGGCATCAACAAAAAAGTCTATCTCGCGGACTGCAATACGCTCCCGTACGGAACATCTCGAAAAGGGGCTGCTCAGGTGCGGCTGGAGAACCGGACCCAGAACCTGATCATCGCCACATTCCCCGGCAAAGACATCGATCACGTGATCAAGGTCGCGGAAGAGCTTTATCCGCCGGAGCACGGCTACACACTGCGACCCGGACAGAACGCGATCGACAGCATTCTCGTCGACTACAACGCGATCACGCACACGCCCCCGATGGTGTGTAATGCGGCGAAAATCGAGATGGGAACCAAGAATTTCTGTCTCTTCGGCAAGGCAGAGAACACGCCGGCAGTCGTCAGACTCATTGGCAAGATCGATCGTGAGCGGATGGCCATTGGCGAGAAGATCGGCCTGAAGCAGTACACGCTGGAAGAAGAAATCATGATGGTGAAGTGGAATCCCAACGGCGAGGATTTCGTGCTCCCGCTCTACGATGCCATTCACACTCCGTTTCTGGAAGTCTGTGAAGGACCTTTTGCCCTCGATGTCAGACATCTGACCGAAGACATTCCTTATGGATTGGTGACCTTCTCCTCCCTCGGCAAGCTGTTTGGCGTTCCCACCCCGTTCACGGATGCAATCATCACGCTATCCGAAGGGCTGTTGGACCGAGACTTCCGAAGTATGGGCCGAACAATCGAGGATCTCGGGCTCGAAGCGGATTGGTCGATCGAAGAAATCAAGACCTATTTACACGAAGGTAGGAGGGCATAATGCAGGATCTCAAGGGGAAATCCATCAGTGGAATCACCGATGTCGACAAAGAACAGATCGAGATGATCCTGGAGGTCTCAAGGGACTTGAAGAAGGAGCTGAAACAAGGGAAACCCCATCGCCTTCTTGAAGGAAAGAGCCTCGGAGGCATCTTCGAGTCGCCCTCCACGAGAACGAGCATCTCGTTCGAAACCGCCATGATGCAACTTGGCGGACACATGCTGTGGCTCGACCAAAGCCGCCTATGGGTCGGTGAAGCTGCTGAGGAGGATTGGCACGACACGATCAAGACCCTCAGCCGCTATCTCGATGGGATCGCGTACCGAGCGATGCGGCGAGAACGTGTTGATTCAGCCGTGGCGTACGCTGACATCCCGGTGATCAATGCATCCTGCCCAGTTGAGCATCCGTGCCAAGCCTTCGCAGATGTTCTCACCATGCAGGAGAAGAAGGGGCCTGTCAAGAATCTGAAAGTCGCCATGTGCTGGGGCTATCGTTCCGCGAATCCGCCGGCCGGCTTGGTGAACTCGACGATGCTTATGGCAGGGAAGCTTGGATTCACCCTAAGCATTGCATGTCCTGAGGGATTCGATCCTGATGGGAACATCAGAAACTTGGCGAGTCAGGCAGCGACCATGTCAGGCGGAAGCATTGAGATCGTTCGATCGTACGAAGAGGCCGTCAAAGATGCCGACTTCATCAACGTCTACTCCTGGGTATCCCCTGAAGTCTTCGCACGGGGACTGGAAACTCATTTCCAGGGAGACCCTGAGTTTGCTGCAATGAAGCTAAAGCTGAAGGACAAATGGATGGTCGATCAGAAGATTGTTGATATGGCCAAGCACGATGTGAACGTCATGCACTGTATGCCGATTTCGAGAAACACCGAAGTCACAGATGAGGTTCTTAATTCAGGCAAGTCGATCATCTTCGACGAAGCCGAGAATCGACTGCATACCGAGAAAGCGATGCTCGCCCTGACCATGGGTGGCTACCGCTAGCGAGCATCAGGGAAGCACAAGGAGACCGACAATGGCGGATGCCGAACGTATTTATGAGATGATGAAGAAGAGCATTGAGACCTACGACAGCGACGCCGCTGTTGCAGCGGCAGAACTGGCGATCGCGGAGGGACTTGATCTGCTCACGGCCGTGGAAAAGGGATTCGCCAACCCAATCCGAGAGCTGGGCGAAGCTTTCGACAGAATGGAAGTCTTCCTCCCGGAACTAACCCTTGGGGCGGATGCCATGAAGGCCGGAGTCGCAGTGCTTGAGAAGGCCCTCAACGCGAAGGGGGGGAAACTCAAATCGAAGGGGACAGTGATCGTTGGCACCGTCGAGGGCGACATCCACGACATTGGCAAGAGCGTCGTTGCCACGCTGCTTCAGGCGAACGGGTATCAGGTGCATGATTTGGGAGTCGACATACCCGCTCCACGCATCATCGAGGCCGCCGAATCACACAATGCCGACGTCATTGCGCTGTCAGCGCTTCTCTCAACCACGATGCTGTACCAGCGTGATGTGATCGAGCTGCTGAAGAACAAGGGCCTGCGAGACAAGTACTTCATTCTCGTAGGGGGAGCTCCGGTTACACAGGCATGGGCAGATGAAATCGGTGCGGACGGATTTGCCCATGACGCATTTGAGGCTGTCCTGCTGCTGGACAGTGTCAAGGAAGGATGGGGCAAGTGAACTTCAAGGAGATTGCGAAACGAAGCGAGACGGGGCCATTGACGGAGGCGAAAGACTTCCTTATGAAGTCCGTAGCAGCCAATGCCATGAGGTTGAGCAAGGAATACGACATTACTTGGGACGGGAAGACACTCATCAATTTGGATGACGACATGGCTGACCGGTGTTTCCAAGCTGGCAGAGAGCTGTTCATTAACACAGGCGTGTACAGCATGAACAGCAGCCGCGTTGTGAAGTTCTCGACGAGCGAAGTCGATGACGCGCTCCGCTTCACCCGGTCCCAGGTCGCGATGGGGCAAGGCAAGGACCAGGTTTGCATCCATCATCGGCAGGTCGAAGACGCGCGAAAGCCGTTCATCTTCTGCGGTCCGTTCAATGCCAACGTGCATGAAGACATGTTCGTGAAGCTCAACGAGGCGTTCAGCCAGGAAAAGATCGTGGACTGTCTGTTCTTCCCCGGCTACTTGAATGAAGTGGACGGACAGTTGATTCGCCCTACTTCGGCATTGGCGAGTCGAGCCGCCATCCTTTATGGGCAGTGGGCTCGTGAAGCCGTGAGGCGCGGCGGCAGGCCTGGGATGGCGATAGCCGGCCACGCAGTTATGGCTCCGGGGGAGATTGCCTGCACCAATGAGGCCACGGGGCTCCGGTCGACGGATCCTCGGGCGATGGTGCTTATCTCGGAGTTGCAGGTCGACGATGTCACACTGACCCGGACGGCCTACTACTTGGCGTATGGATGTCCCATTTACATGGCATTCACTCCGTTGATTGGAGGGTATGGCGGGGGCGTGCCTGGATCTTCTGTTGTGGCAGTCGCCTCGTTCATTGCCTCGATCATGCTCGGCGGGGAAATCGTCCACATGGGGCCGCAGCATATGAAGTACAAGCAGCAGACCAATCTTCATTCACTGTTCTTGGCGAGCCTAGCAAACCAGGCTGTAGCGCGGAATAGCAACATCATTGCCACCACCAGCCATACGACATCAGGGCGCCCAGGATCGGCGCAATACGCCTATGAGTTCTCCGCCCTTGCGCTCACCGCGGTGACGAGTGGAAGCAATGTGAGCGGTCCGCGGCCCGCTGAGCCACTAGGGAACAACAATGTGAGTCCGCTCATGGGCAAGCTATTTGCTGAGGTCGCACATGCGGCGGCTGGCATGAGTCGGGATAAGGCAACCCCGATTGTTGAAGCTCTCTACGCGAAATACAAAGACAACCTTGATCTGGAGACGGCGCCGAAGGGACAACCTTTCGAGGAGTTGTACGACCTGGAGACGCTCACCCCCACGCTTGAGCATCAGGCGCTATACGACCAAGTCAAAGAGGAACTCGTTAATCTCGGCATACCGCTGCTTTGAGTACGAAGGAGGAGACGCTTTGAGATACCAACCATCACTCAAGGTTCTCAGTGACGATCAAATTTATCGGATTCATCAGGCTGCGCTTCAGATGCTCATGAATCCCGGTGTGCTGGTGAAGTCTGAGGAAGCGCGTGGACTGCTCGCACGGGCGGGAGCCATTGTTGATCAGAAGACAATGATCTGCCGTATTCCTGCCTACGTCGTCGAGGAATGTTTGCGGAAAGCCCCTTCGTCATTCACGGTGTACGCGCGAAATCCGGCGAATGATGTTCATGTGTCCACGACCAGTGTTCACATCGAACCGATGATCGGTCGACTCAATTGCTACGACTATGCCACTGGTGAGGCGAGACCTACCACTCTCAAGGATGTTGGCGACCTGATAAGGATTGCAGATGCGATGCCCAACTACCATCTTCTGCATTCCGGAGCCATCATGCCCCAAATTGCTGGCATTCCGGTCCGGGCAACACACGCATATGGCTATCTGGAGTCTGTTCGGAATTCCACCAAGCCTGTGAAGGCGACGTCACGAGAGAAGATCATGGCCGAGGACTGCCTCAGAATGGTCGCGGTTGTCGCCGGTGGCGAAGAGGAACTCAAGAAAAGACCGTGCACATTCACGACGGACAACCCCGTTGCTCCGCTTCATCATGACAAGGATCAGATGGAAGGGGCCCTGCTTTACGCGCAATACGGAATTCCGATTGATGTTACATCTGAGCCGCAAGCCGGAGCCACGAGTCCAGTGACCATGGCCGGACTTCTTGCGCAGCAGACCGCTGATGTGATCAGCGGAATCACAATCATCCAACTAGCGAATCCAGGGAATCCGGTCTGGTATGGCACCTGCGGCTCGATCATGGACATGCGCGTTGGCCGCATTGCGATTGGAGCAATCGAGATGGGGCTGATCAATGTCGCCAGTGCACAGATCGCGCACTTCTACGATATCCCCTGTCGAGGAACTGCTTCGGCGACGGATTCCAAAGAATTGGACTTCCAAGCAGGCTACGAAAAGACGGCGGTCATGACGATGGCCGTTTTGGGAGGCGTCAACAAGATCTTCTACCCTGGAACCATGGAAGGAGCCCTCACGGTTAGCAAAGAGGGATTGGTTCTCGACAACGAAATTGCCGGTGCTATTTACAGGGTTCGCGAGGGAATCGACGTCGTCGATGAAACCCTGGGCGTGAAATTGGCGCAAACGGTTGGACCTGGTGGGCACTATCTCAACCAGCGACACACGATGCAATTCATACGACAGGAACAATTCATGCCACTTCTTGCAGATCGCCAGTTACGCGAGCGATGGGAAGCAGCAGGTCAGAAGAACATGGTGACCAAAGCTCACGACGCCGTCGCTAAGATCTTGGCAGAACACCGCGTAGATCCGCTGCCAGAGGCGACGGAAGAGGAACTGAAGAAGATCGTACGCGAGATTGAGAAGAGAGAGGAGAAGCGGACATGAAAGACATCGAATTCATTTACCTCAATCAGCGAGACGTGATTGCTACCGGAGTGGATATGGCCGTGGCGATTGACGCCGTCGAGGACGCGTTCCGCCATCACATGGCGGGGAAGACCATTCTGCCGTTCAAGACTGTTGTGGATCTTGGGGAAATCGAGCGGGGCCGTGGGAATGCAATGCCCGGCTATGTTGGCGGAGATTACGAAGCGCTCGGAATCAAATGGATTGCCGGATTTCCCCAGAACCCCCGCAAGAACGGCCTCCCACGTGCTACCGGGTTCTTCATCCTCAACGATTCCTGGACAGGGGTGCCCTTGTCGGTGATGGATTGCACATGGCTGAGCGCCCTCCGTACGGGCGCCGTGACCGGCGCGGGAGCAAAGGTCCTCGCTCGGCAAGATTCCGAGTCGGTGGCGATCATCGGTGCGGGAGTGCAGGGTCGGACGCAGCTGGAGGCGCTGATGGTCGCGCTTCCGGGAATTCGAACCGTACGCGCTTTTGACATCAATATGGAGACGTCCAAGAAATTCGCGGTGGACATGAGTGAACAGTTTGGTATAGATGTCACGGCCGTCGATAGCGCCAAGGAAGCAGTTGTCGATGCGGACATTGTCGTGACCGTGACCGTTGCGAACGAACCGATTGTGAAGGATGCATGGCTCAAGCCAGGCAGCTACTTCTCTGCTGTCGGGTCCTATCAAGAGGAGGAGTTTGAGGCGGTCATCAACTCCGATTTGATCGTAGTCGATGACACCGAGACGGTCCTACATCGGGGGACACCGGTGATCGCCCTCATGTTGAACAACAACATGATTACCAGAGATCGGGTCCTCGATTTCGGAGACCTGCTCACCGGTGTCAAGCCAGGTCGAACGAGCGATGAGCAGAGAGTCTTCTTCTCACCAATCGGTATGGGAATCCATGATATCTGCCTATGCCACAAAGTTTACTTGGCTGCGAAGGAAAAGGGGATCGGAACTCGATTGCAGCTGTTCGGAACCTAAATGGGGTGAGGCCATGGGATTCGTCGTCGATGTCGAGAAATGTACCGAATGCAGACGGTGCATGATCGCGTGTTCATTGGTCAAATCCGGCGGCGTGCGAATGCAGAGCTCGCGCATCGACATCCGACCCAATTGGCCGGAGGTGCCAGAAATCCGAGTGTGCCGGTTTGAAGACTGTGTCGGTCATCCTTGCATCGGGTCATGTCCAGTGACGGCGATTCGCGAGTCAAACGGTGTTGTTCTCATCGACGCTGAATCGTGCATCGGCTGTGGCTCTTGTGCAGCCGTCTGCCCTTATCAGAGCATCAGAATCGTAGGCGGGATTGCCCTCAAGTGCGACCTCTGTGGAGGGAATCCCGCTTGCGTGAGCGAGTGCGTGACCGGCGCAATACGGAACAGGGGGGTGGCGGAGTGACCAGCAGCATGTTCGACAGAATGCTCCGTATTGATGTCGGCAGGAAACAGTCTTCCCTATGGACCGTACCGGACGATGTGCGTTGTTATCTTGGGGGAATCGGATACGGAGTGAAGATTCTCTGCGATGAAGTCGATCCTCGGATCAATCCGCTGTCACCCGAGAACAAGATCATACTGACTGTAGGACCGCTGACCGGGACATCGGTACCTATGCATGCCCAATCCTGCATCGTCACCAAGTCGCCGTTGACCGGTACGATCCTGAATTCCTACGCTGGGGGATTTCTGGGGGCCGAAATTAAGTTTTGCGGCCTCGACGGCATCATCTTCGAGGGAGCCGCGACTGAATGGAGTCTTGTCCTCATCGATAATGACAGCGCCCGCTTTGAGTCGGCTGTTGACATGATCGGCATGACGACCGAAGAGGCTGAGAACTTCATCAAAGAGAAATACGGCTTCGATTACCGAACCCTCTCCATTGGGCCCGCTGGAGAACGGGGCGTGGCTATGGCTGGCGCGTTCTCAGAGACGCGGGCATTTGGCCGCGGCGGAGCGGGCGCTGTGTTTGGATCGAAGAAGATTAAGGCCATCGGAGTGCGAGGGAGCCGCAGCGTCACGACAGCTGACGCACATCTGTTCGGAAAGCTATCTGCGCAAAATATGGACGTTCTCCGTCACGCTCGTGCAGAAGAGTATGGCCTGCTGGGGATCTTCTCAAAATACGGTACTGGCGGAGGCATGCCGTTGGTTCAGGGGCGCGGAGCGCTGCCGACAAAGAACCATACCTACGGCAGTTTCGAAGACGCAGAGAAGATCGATGGCCCGTATTTCGAAGAAAACCTCTATACCCGACGGATCGCGTGCTTTGGGTGCCCGGTTCATTGTGGAAGGATTCACAAATTCAGCGGGGCAAATGGCAAAAAGCTGTGGGGCAGAGGGCCGGAATATGAAACGATGTTTTCCCTCGGATCGAACCTGCTGAACGGTGATGCCGAGACGCTTGCTGAAGCCAATCGGCTTACAGAGCTGTACGGGGTCGATAGCCTCACGGTCGGCGTCACGATTGCTTGGGCACTGGAGATGGCCGAAGCAGGAAAACTGAGCGTGCCAGGGTTGGATCTGCGGTTCGGAAATGCTGATGCCGTGCTTGGCCTCCTACACATGATTTGCATGCGTGAGGGGATGGGGGACATGCTCGCAAAGGGCCCACGGCAGGCCGCCCTGGAGTTGGGCAATGACAGCTTGGCAAGCGCAATGCAGGTGAAGAATTCGGGGTTCGCTGCTTGGATGCCGAGAAGAATGAAAGGGACGGGCCTGGCGTATGCAACCTCCAACAGAGGAGCGTGCCACAAGCGGGCTCCCATCGGGGCCGAAATCGCTGGTGTGCTGGACATGGACAGCTATGAGGGCAAGGCTGCTGTGCTCATTGAAACTCAAAACACGGTGAACGCAATCTTTACCCTGATCAGTTGCCGATTTCACGAGTTTGCCACTGATCATGAGTTCTATCCTGAGATCGTTGCCGCTGCGACCGGACGTGTCATTCAGTGGGACGAGATGGTCACTTTGGGCGAACGGATCTGGAACCTGGAGAAGCTGTTCAATCTGAAGGCGGGGCTCACCAGAGCCGATGACAAGTTGCCTGGCAAGTGTTTTGAGCCCGTTCTCGGCAAGACCTCGCAAGCCTCGGTGATGGAAGAGGAGAAGTTCGAAGCCATGTTGGACGAGTACTACAGCTTGCGGGGCTGGGACTCAGAAGGTATCCCCGGAATGAAGAAACTGGACGAGCTCGGCATTGCCGATTACGCGATGTGACTCGCTGGCCGTCGTTGAGACCGAACGGACGTAGAGGAGAGCGGATGAGATACCTTAAACCAAGCAGTGTCAGCGAAGCGGCCAGTCTTCTGGAATCCTCGCAGGGCATGATTCTGGCTGGTGGCACGGACATGTGTGTGTATATGGCCGAGGGCTTCTGTAGTCCTGAAACGCTGATCGATCTCACCGGTATTGATGCCCTGCGTGGTATCCAAATCAATAGGGACGATCACGAAGCGGGAACGATGATTATCGGGGCTTGCACCACCATCGCTGAGATCGCGGCATCGGAAGAGCTTCCCACGTGCTTGCGTCAGGGAGCGCAGGCTGTCGGTTCTCCCCAAATCAGAAACCTAGGCACGATTGGCGGGAATGTATGCAATGCTTCCCCTTGTGGCGACACGCTGGCTCCATTGCTCACTCTTGATGCTCAATTCGTTCTCCGTTCTGCTGGTGGAACACGCACGATTGCGAGTGAGAACTTCTTTACCGGGCCAAAGAAAACGGTCCGCAAGCCAAACGAAATTCTTGAATCAATTGAACTTCCGATTGCCTCCTGTGGAAAGGTGTCTGCCTTCAGAATGATCGGCAATCGAAACGGCCAAGCCATCTCGCAGGTGAATGCCTCGGTTTGCCTGGCGATCGCTGACGGAAGGATGTCCGATGTTCGCGTAGCAGTGGGTAGCGTGGCTCCCATACCTCTTCGGCTGGTGGAGCTTGAGAGATTTCTGACCGGAAAGGACATCCAGGGCATGAGCCTGACGGAACTGCGGGAGCCCGTCTTGGAAGCCATCCGCCCCATCAACGATGTGCGTTCCAGTGCGAAATACAGACAGGAAGTCACAGTCGCATTGGTCTTTGATGCGTTGGCGGACTGTGCGGGCCAGTACTCTAGAGTAGGCGAAGGAGCGAGCACATGCTGATTCGATTCACATGTAATGGGAAAGCGGTTCAGCTGGAAGCTCAGCCGGAGGCTCGCGTCATCGACGTGCTTCGAGACGAGCTTGGACTCACAGGAACGAAGGAAGGATGCGGCCGCGGGGAGTGTGGTGCCTGCACGATTTTGTTGGACGGAAAGCCGGTGAATTCCTGTCTTCTGCTTGCCGGGAAAATCGCAGATCGAGAGATCACGACGATTGAGGGCATCGCTGGCAAGGATGGGGCACTTCACCCTATTCAGGAGGCTTTTCTTGACAAGGGCGCCGTGCAATGCGGTTTCTGTACTCCGGGAATGATCCTCAGCACCAAGGCGCTGTTGGATGAGAACAGCGCGCCGGAACTCGCAGAGATTGAAGAGGCATTGTCAGGGAATCTGTGTCGATGTACCGGATACGGAAAGATCGTCGAAGGAGTCCTCGAAGCAAGCGAGCGGCTAAGGCAGGGAAGCCATCACAGGGGAGACGTCTCATGAAGGTCATCGGCAAACAGGTAAGAAAGGTCGACGGCTTCGAGCTGGTTACCGGTCGAGCGAAGTTTGCGGGGGACTATCAGTTCCCGGGCATGGTGTACGGCGCCGTGAAACGAGCAGGCGTGCCCGCGGGACGAATCACAGGCATTGATATCGAGGGCGCACGGAACACTCCCGGAGTCATCGATGTCTTAACCGCAAGGGACATCCCTGGTCCGAATCTGATCGGGGTTCTTCCCCCCTATGATCAGCCCCTGTTGGCTGCGGACGAAATTCGGTATGCGGGAGAATCGGTGGTATTGATCATTGCTGAAACCGCCGAGATCGCTCGCTTTGCCGCGAATCTGGTGTCGGTTTCCATCGATCCCTACGACCCGATTCTTACTGTTGACGATGCTCTTGCGCCCGATGCAAGGAAGATCCACGAAGGCGGCAACATCACCCTGTCCAAGAAGCTGCTCAAGGGCAAGGGCAAGGCGGCTCTCGAGAAAGCCGACGTTGTCGTGGAAGGCGTCTACGAAACGTCATTCCAGGATCACGCCTACCTGGAACCTGAAACCGTATGTGCAGTTCCAGGTCGTCGCATCACGCTCTACGCATCGTGCCAATCGCCATTCCACATCCGGGGACATGTGGCAGCAAACCTGAACGTGCCGGCCGCAAGCGTCATCGTAGTGCAGGCAGTTACTGGAGGATCGTTCGGCGGGAAGGACGACGTGGCCACCGAAATTGGGTCTCTGGCGTGCATCGCCGCCCAGCGCCTCAATCGACCTGTATTAATCGCCCATGAGCGGAAGGAATCGATCATCGGTTCCAATCTTCGCCACGCAGCGCGAATCAGCTCCAAGACAGGCGCGATGAACGACGGTAGGATCATCGCTCGGGAAATCACGGTGTTGTTGGATGGCGGTGCGTACGCGTCGGAAAGCCCTTTTGTCACGATGAAGACGCTCATTCACGCGGCCGGGCCGTACAATATTGAGAATGTCGAAGTCACGAGCACATCTGTCTTCACGAACAAAACCTACTGCGGGGCATTTCGCGGATTCGGTGTGCCTCAAGTCACCTTTGCATCGGAATCTCAGATCGATGAACTTGCCGACAAGTTGGGGATGGACCGTCTGGAGATCCGCCGCATCAATGGACTGAAAGCAGGCGATTCAAACCCCACCGGCCAGGTTTATGCACAATCCGTCGGGCTACAGGAAACCATCCAAGTGATCGCGGCGCAGCCCGCCCCTCCTGCACATCCCGACGGTGGCAGATATTTGTATGGGACCGGGTATGCGAGTGTTGCTCAGGGAATCTCTAATGGAGCCGAAGGCATCGATGTAGCCGGCGCTTCGGTGCAGATGAGTCAGGACGGTTCCGTGCTGGTGGGCATTGGGTTGACTGAGCTGGGGCAAGGCTCACGCACGGTATGGGCGCAGATTGTCGCCGAAGTCCTTGGTGTGGCTATCGAGAATGTCAGCGTTCGTCTCGTGGATACGGACGCAGTTCATGACTCCGGACCGACCGTGGCCTCCCGGAGCACGACAGTTGGCGGCATGGCGGTGCTAAAAGCGGCCAATGAAGTGAAGAAATCCCTTATCTCCATGGCCGCGCTGATGATGCAGACGGACGAGGAGAACATCGAACTGCGCGATGGGTTCGCTATCCTAAAGATGGACGACTCAGCACGAATCCCCGTATCCAGCGTCGCCACAGCGGCCTATTGGACGGGGTTCCCGCTGATGAATCTGGCATTCTCTAAGGCGCCGGAAGCGAACTTCGATGACGACACGCATCAAGGCGACATCTACATTGCCTACAACTACGGAACGCATCGGATGGACGTGCAAGTGGACGCAATGACCGGCAAAGTGAAGGTTCTGAATCACTTTGCTGCGCATGATGTAGGCCGGGTGATCAATCCTCTCGGGCTTGCAGGGCAGATTGAAGGTGCCTCCCTCATTGGCTTCGGAATGGCTCACATGGAACGGATTAATTACGCTGGTGGGATCATCCAAAACGCGAACTTCGCAGACTACGCACTGCCCTCGATCAAGGATCGAATCCCCACAAACAGCATCCCGGTCGAGGATCACAATCCGACGGGACCTTTTGGAGCAAAGGGAGCGGGTGAGCCGCCGGTAGCGGCAGCAGCCGCGGTCTTTGCCAATGCAATCTCCGATGCGGTCCAGTTCAGATTCACAAAGCTTCCGATTACGCGAGAAGACATACTCAATGCAATACAACAACGGGGGAATCATGGTTGATCTACTCATCAAGAATGCGCTGGTTGTGACTTGTCACCCGAACGTCATCAGCGGCAGGATATTTTCTCCCGGTGCAGTTGCTGTTCATCGGGACCGCATCGTGGACATCGGACCGTCGGCTGAGCTGGAAGCGAAATACGCCGATGCTGCGAAGGTAATTGACGGAGATGGCCGAATTGTGATGCCGGGCTTCATCATCACCCATACACACATGCCGTATGTCCTAGGACACAACCAGCCCGTCGATGTATCCCAATTGCGAAGTTTCTGGGATATGCTGCAGAAGATGGGCTGGGAGTGGCTGGAAGACATCACCACCGCAGACGGTATCCTGGCAGCTACGCAATACGCTTCATTGAAGATGTTGAAGAGCGGCACCACAACTGTGTGTGATTTGGTAGAAGCCCCCAATGCGCTCCCTGGACCGTTGACCGCGTCTGTACGGGCGATTACCGAGACCGGGATTCGCGCGCAGATCGGGTACGAAGTTACCGAACGCGTCGCCGGAGTCCCCATTGCCGAACGTCTTGATCCCGCCTATGCAAAGAGAGGATTTGAAGAGAACATTCGATTATTCGAGTCACTGGCTTCCGCAGAAGGGCAGAGCAGCCGAATCCAAGGAAGGCTGGGCGTACACACGGCATACACGAATTCGCCAGCAACGCTTGAACGGGCACGTGAATTGGCCAACCAGTACAAATGCGGGATACAGATCCACATTGCAGAGATCCCAAGAGCGTTCTTGGTCGAGAAGTACGGACGATCGGCGCCCGAAGTTCTGGAAGAAACCGGGCTACTAGGGCCTGATGTCGTGGCTGCACACTGCATTGATCTAGACGATGCGGATATCGACATTCTGGCACGCAACAAGGTCAACGTTGCTCACACTCCGATGACGAATTCCCTAGGAGGGAACGGCGTCGCACGTGTCCCTGAGATGATGGAGAAAGGGATCAACATTAGCTTGGGACACGATTGTTTCTTCACACTCGATACCGCGGAATACATCCGGTTTGCCTATCTGATTCACAAAGCTCACTGGGCGAACCCTGCATTGCTTCCTCCTTTCCAGGCGCTTGACTTGGCTCTTGGGAATGCGGCTGCAGCTCTGGGGATGGAGAAGGAAATCGGCAGCTTGGACGTGGGCAAGAAGGCAGACATCATCCTGATTCGCCCCGATTCACCCATGCCGGTTACCCCGTCAACGGTTATTCCGTTTTTCACGATGACATTCAGAGGGAGCGACGTCGAGACCGTCATTGTGGATGGCGAAATTGTTGTGGATGGAGGCACGTCGACACGTGTCGATGAAGCCATCGTGCGAAAAGCTTGTGTGGAGCAAGCGGTCGCGCTCTGGAAGCGAAATGGGATCGAGGCATAGACAGGCTTCGTGAACTTGTAGGCAAAGGGTGCGCGGCGACGGCGCACGAAGGAGGCTGCGGGAATGGAAACGAACGGGAGCAAAACCGCGAAAGACGCGGGAAGACTGCGCACCGAATTCTGTGGTTTGGAATTCGCCAATCCAATCATTGTCCCGGCCGGAGTTCACGGCAGGGACGGCGATATCATGGCTGCCGTCGGCAAATCGGGGGTTGGCGGGACGTGCACGAAGACCATCGTCTCTCAACCAGCGCCTGATGTATTGCCATGCTTCTCAGCAGTCCGTACGGGCATGGTGAATGCCGTTTTCGGTTCGGACAAACCGAGTGAGTACTGGTTCACTGAGGGAATCAAGCGAGCGAAAGAAGGGAAGCAGAAAGTCATCGCGAATCTGGCGGGATTCACGCCCGAAGAAGCAGCTTCTCTTGCCAAGTCGGCTGTGGAGGCAGGAGCCGACATGATTATGGTGCCCACGCATTGTCCTCACATGGGTGAGATTCTCATGGCGATGTTTCCGGGGATGAATTTTCCCGAACCCAGCCTAGCAGATGTAGAGCCGATGAAGGCATCGGTCCGTTTGATTAAAGAGGCGGTGGATGTCCCCGTCGTCGTCAAGCTGTCAGGAACCTACGCCCATCTCACCAAGGAGTGGGCCATTGGCGTGAGGGAGTCAGGAGCTGACGGAATCTCCTGCTCCGACGCCCTGGGACCCGCTCTCTCTATCGATACGAGAACAGGGCAACCTGCCTTGGGTGGTCCGAGAGGCGTTGGTGGATTAACTGGCCCCGCCATCATGCCGATCACGCTTCGGATGACTCTGGACGTGGCCATGATGTCCGGCTTGCCGGTGATTGGAATTGGCGGTGTCACGACGGCGGATGATGTTCTTCAGTATGTGATGGCGGGAGCAACGCTTGTCGGCGTTTGCACTGCCGGGCACATGAAAGGAGTGGGTGAGTACAGGCGGCTCATTGAGAGCCTGGAGCAACGGATGGACGAACTAGGCATTTCAAGCCTCGAGGAAGTCCGTGGTTTGACCATTCGAAGAATCGAACAGCGAAGAGCTGCCGGCAAGGTTGCGGTTATTGAGCCGATTGTGCCGAAGGTTCACGAAGAGAAATGTACAAGGTGCGGTGCGTGCGAGCGTGTGTGCGCTTACGAGGCGATTGCGGTTGCGAACGAACGCCCAGCTGTGATCAATGAGCAGGCCTGTATCGGCTGTGGCCTATGCGTCAGCGTTTGCCGATTTGACGCCCTTGAGCAAGTGTACTATTAGAATTGCGGAGAGCGGAAAGATCGACGTGAGTTAGCATTACCAAAGGAGGCGTTATGAAACGAAGCGGAAAAGTTCTAGCGAGTATGTTGCTGGCATTGGGTCTCGTTGCGACGATGGTGACTGCAGTAGCCGCGTACAACATCGGCATCTTTGTACCCGGCGTGGTTGCAGGCAGCCCGTTGTATGAAGAGCTCGTTGCTGGTGTGGCGATGGTGGCTGCAGAAGACAGCAGTGTCACCTACAAAGTACTGGAAGGTGGGTTCGATCAGTCGACATGGGAAGATGCGGTTGTATCTCTTGCTGCAACTGAAGAGTACGACCTGATCGTATCCTCCAATGGCGCGATGCCTTTCGTAGCACAGCCTGCTGCAGAAGCGTTCCCTGATCAGAAGTTCTTGATTGTGGATGCCATCATCGCAGGAAACGCCCAGATGTACACTGTGCTCTACAATCAGGTAGAACAAGCTGCAGTGATGGGGTATCTGGCTGGTTTGGTCACTATGAGCGACATGGAAGGCGCAACGCCCGAGCTGAAAGTGGGATTCATCGCTGGTCAGGAATACGAAGCGCTGAATTCGATGATTCAGCCCGGATACGAGCTGGGGGCTAAGCTGGCGAATTCCGGCATTGAAGTGGACTTCCGTGTCCTCGGGAACTGGTACGATGCCAACAAAGCTGGCGAATTGGCCAACAGCATGATCGATGCCGGCGTCGATGTCATCATGACGGCATGCGGAGGCGCAAACCAAGGTGTTATCCAGGCGTGCCAGGAGCGAGGCAAGTACGTTCTTTATCTTGATAAAGACAACTACGATCTTGCGCCAGGCGTCATCATCGGCAGTTCAGCACTGATGCAACAACAGGCCGTTTATGAGAACGTCAAAGCCGCCATTGCTGGTGAGCTTGTGTGGGGAGAATACAAAATCCTCGGCATCAACGATGGCTACGTGGACTTCGTGGACGCGAACCCGCTCTTCAAGTCCTCGGTATCCGCGGACGTTTTCGACGCCATGGGCGTCTTCTTGTCCGATGTGAGGGCGTTCTACAATACGTGGCTCAAGGCTCAACTGATCGTACCTACGTACTGGTAGAAATCAATCCAGAAGGGGCGAGCCGGCTGGCTTGCCCCTTCCCTATATTCCCGGAGACGAAGAATGGCTTACCTGCAAATGCGTGGAATTACGAAGCTGTATTCAGCGAGCGGTGTGCTGGCCAACGACACGGTGGATCTTTCGGTTGAGGAGAACGAGATCCATGCGGTGATCGGTGAGAATGGAGCCGGCAAATCGACTCTGATGAAGCTTCTCTACGGGTTGGAGCAACCAGATGCAGGAGAAATTCTAATCCGCGGAGAAAGTGTCGTGATCAAGGATCCATTGGCAGCAAATCGCCTCGGAATCGGGATGGTTCACCAGCATTTTAAGCTTGTCCCCGATTTTACGGTTGCTGAAAACGTCGTGCTTGGCTCGGAACCTCGAAAGCGGGGCCTGTTCATCGACCGGAAGACGGCGGAGAGGGATGTCGCTAAGGTGATCGAAGAGCACGGGTTCAGTATCGATGCCAAGCGAAAGATCAAGGATCTGACAGTCGGTCAGATGCAGCAAGTGGAAATTGTCAAGATGCTCTATCGCAATGCTGAACTGCTCATCCTGGACGAACCGACGTCCGTTCTGACAGAGCAGGAGATCGAAAGCCTGTTCGCGACCCTGCGGAATCTCCTCAACCGAGGAAAGACGATTATCCTCATTACCCACAAACTTGACGAAGTGAAGCACATGTCCCATCGGGTCACCGTCATGCGCAGCGGGAAGGTCGTTGCAGTTCGGAATACGAGTGATGTGGACAAGAAAGAGCTGAGCCGGCTGATGGTCGGGAAGGACATCCTGCTCGAAGTGAATCGAATTCCTAAGGCTTTTGGAGATGCCGTTCTGGAGATGCGACGTGTATCCATTCATTGCCGGGGACAGCAAAGACCGCTGCTTGACGAGATCGATCTACAAGTACGCGCGGGCGAGCTCGTTGGGATTGCGGGTGTGGGCGGCAATGGCCTTGCAGAAATCGAAGACGTGATCGGAGGATTGCGAAGCGTCACTCAAGGACGCATGTTCCTCAACGGTGAGGACGTGACGTCCATGGGAGCGGAGCAGCTTAGAAAAGCGGGGCTGGCCTATGTGCCTGCAGATCGTCTGCATCGTGGTGCGAGTCTACCCTCGACTGTACGGGAGAACTGCATCGTCACCAAGCATCACGATTTTTTGAAGGCGGGTGTTTTGCAGCGCGGCAGCATACGAGAGTTCACGAAACATCTTATTGACCATTTCTCCATCTCCGCAGGGGAGACCATGCCAGTAGGGAATCTGTCCGGCGGAAATATTCAGAAGATGATCTTAGCGCGGGAACTTGCTGCCCAGTCTAACTTCATTCTCTTCTCTGAGCCCACCTGGGGATTGGATATCGCGAGCAGTCAGTTTATCTATGAGAAAATGCTAGAATTGCGAGCTCAGGGAGCCGGGGTCCTCCTCATTTCCTCAAACCTTGATGAGATCCTCGGGTTAGCAGATACCATTCTTGTCTTGTACAGAGGAAGAGTTGTTGGACGCATGGCAAACACTGAGGGTCTAAGCAAACAGATCATCGGCGAGTACATGCTCGGCGTTCGAGACGATTTCCATGAAACCGTGGCAACAAGTCAATCGGTGGTGGGCCATGGATAGGCAACGAGTGATACGGGTTCTGAATTCATTAACAGGTCTGATTCTGACCGTAGGCATTGCCTTCGCAATCGTCATTATCCTGATCCTTTTTCTTAGCAAGGAACCCGCAACGGCGATCTACTACTTCTTCGTTGGTCCGTTCACCAAGGCCTACTATCTCGGCAACATGCTGAACCAATCGATTGGGTTGATGTTCACAGGATTGGGTATTGCTGTTGCCTTCAAGTCATCCACGTTTAACCTTGGCGGAGAAGGCCAAGCCTATGCTGGGGCTGTGGTAACAACGGTGATCTTGCTGGCACTGCCTCTCATGCCAGGCATCGTCGGCGGAACGGCAGCTCTTGTCGGAGCAGTGGCAATCGGGGCACTTCTAGCGGGTTTCTCCGGTTTCTTCAAGATGCGCTGGGGCACAGATCAGCTCATTTCCTCGTTCCTCATTTCTGCTGCAGTCATCTTGATCGTCAACTATCTTGTTACCGGGCCGCTGGACGATCCGACGAATAGCATGTTGACCACAGCACGGATCGCCAAACAGTATCAACTGTTGCAGATATTCAAGCCGTCAAAGCTGGATATCAGCATCGTATTTGCAGCGGCGATTGCCATCGGAACGTATTTCTTCATGCAACGAACGCACTGGGGTTATGAGATGAGAATGTGCGGTGTCAATCGCGAGTTTTCTAAGTACGCAGGAATTAACGTTGGCAAATACTTTTTGATCCCGATGGCAATCAGCGGAGGATTCCACGGCTTGGCGGGTGGCGTCGCCGTGATGGGCACCTACTATCGGTGTCTCAAGGGGGTGACAGCGGGCCTTGGATGGAACGGGATTGCTGTTGCTCTGATCGCGAAGAACAACCCCATTGCGGTGATTCCTGCAGCGTTGTTTTTCGCCTACTTGGATGCGGGAGCCAAGGCGGCGATGCTTCACTCGGACGTGACCTTTGAACTCGCGAAGATCGCCCAGGCGATGATCTTCTTCCTGGTTACGGCGCAGGCGCTCTATGGAATATTCAACTTCAAGAAGAAGGTGACGACATGACCAACTCCTCATTTCCCGTGCCCATGTTGCACAGCACGATCAGGATCATGGCGCCGTTTCTCCTCGCTGCTCTCGGTGGACTGTTTACAGAACTCGCGGGGATGCTGAATATAGCACTAGAAGGACTCATGCTCATTGGCGCGTTCTTTAGTGTCGTGTTTGCGGCAGCTACAGGTAGCTTGTTCTTGGGCATTGTGTTGGGTATTGGTACCAGCGTTGTCGCTGCCTACATCTTCGGTTTTATTAGTCTCAATCTGAGGGCGAATGTCTTTATCACCGGGTTGGCCACGAATCTTTTCGCAGAAGGGATTACCGTGGTTCTGGCGTTTCAGATCTTCGGCAACAAGGGTGTCATCCGATTCGAGAACCTCGCCAAGCTGCCAGTTCTATCCATCCCGTCCATTCAGCACATTCCGGTGCTGGGTGACGTCTTGGTCGGACACAACGTCTTGGTCTACGTTAGCTGGATCATGGTCGTCGTTGCAGCGATCGTTATTTACAAGACACCTTTCGGGCTGCGAATTCGAGGAACAGGCTCCAACCCGGGAGCCGTTGAGGCCATTGGCATAAGTCCCAGACGATACCAAATGTATGCAATCCTAATCTCCGGATTCGCATGCGGTCTGGCGGGAGCCATTCTCAGTTTGCAGATGGGGGCCTTCGTTCCCGGAATCACGGCAGGACGCGGCTGGATCGCTTTGGTGGCCATCTACTTAGGGAACAAGACTCCGCTCGGAATCTTCATTGCATGCATGGTTTTTGGGTTTGCCGAGAGCTTCTCGAACTACGCGCAAGGGGCAATCGACGTCCCCGCAGATTTCATCCTCTCCTTCCCGTACATCATTACGGTCATTGCAATGATCGGATTTTCAATTGTGCAACACTATCGACTGAAGGGAAGCGAAGGGTAGCAGAGGCTTTGGCAGAAAACGACAGATTATAGCCGCGGCAGGAAGCCACGGTTTTCACAAGTATCTATGAAGTGGCGTACCAGCCCAGATGTGTATGGGAAGCAGCAAATGAGGATAGGAGCAGTAATGAAAGCAGCCGTTCTGATTGAACCTAGAAAGATAGCGATCCAGGAAGTCGACGATCCCCAAGCAGGAGACTCCAAGATCGTGGTCAAAATCCGAAACTGTGGCATCTGCACGCTGGAGCAGCGGCTTTACCGTGGAGATCTGAAGATCTACTACCCGATTATTCCCGGACACGAAGCAGCGGGTGAGATTGTCGACGTCGGATCGAAGGTGGTTGGCAACTTCGCGCCCGGCATGCGGGTCGCCCTTGATCTCGTCACCCGCTGCGGGCAGTGCTACTTCTGCAGAACCGGCAACTCAAACCTGTGCGCCAATCGCCTCAAGCCCGGGCAGCAGGTTCTGGGCGGATTTGGCGAATACATCGCCGTTGACGGGTCGCAGGTGCATCCAATACTTGACAATATGAGTTTCCGGGAAGCGGCCTTCTCGGAGCCCGTCGCATGCTGCATACGATCGCTAAAGAAGCTTCAAGTTGCGCTTGGAGAGAACGTGCTCATCGTGGGGGCTGGGCCGATGGGAATTCTGCATCTTCAGGTTGCGCGAGCCATGGGGGCTCGGGTGTTCGTCTCCGATCCCAATGAAAAGCGCTTGGAAGTAGCCACGAGTCTTGGAGCATTCGCTGTGATCGATCCTTCGAAAGAGGACCTGCAAACAATCATCCGATCCGAGACTGATGGCATTGGCGTGGACGCTTGCGTCGTGACGAGCCCTGCTCAAGCAGCGCTAAGTTCCGGGATTGCAGTCCTTTCCAAGGGTGGACGACTCAACATCTATACGTCGTATCTCGAAGAGATGCCGGTTCCGATGGACGCAAACACGGTGCATCGGAATGAGAGCTTGATCACTGGGAGTGAAGGCCGGACGGAACGTGACTTCCATCAAGCTGTGAAACTCATTGGCTATGGCATGGTCGATGTGAAGCCGTTGATCTCGAAGGTCGTCCGCTACGAGAATATCAGTGAGGGCATTGAGGCGGCAATGAGGGAGGACACCCTCCGCGTCCTGCTGGAACAATGATCCTCGTTCTGGATATTGGGACGAGCGTTCTGAAGGGTGCGTTGTTCGAGATGGACGGCACGCCGCTCGAGGTTGGGCAGAGGGCGCTTTCATTGTCGAGCAGCCGCACCAATCCGCTCTACCACGAGACGGATGCGCTGGAGTGGGTTCGAGGCATACGCGAACTGTGCGCGCAATTCGAGCTTTCGTCAGAGAAGAAACCAGAAGCGATCGTCGTTAGCGGGAACGGTCCAACGCTGGTTCCGGTGGGGAGTGACGATCGGCCGCTACATTCGGCAATCCTTTGGATGGATCGCCGATGCGTTGAGGAATCGGCCACCATCTCCGAGATCAGTGGCTTCTATGTGGATCCGACGTTCTATCTTCCCAAGGCGCTCTGGTTCTATCGACACAAGCCGGAGATCTATGGGAAGACCAAGTATTTCTTCTCGTGCTCTGAGTACGTGAATTATCTGCTGACGGGCAACGCGTCAACGGTTCTCCCGATGGAGAAGCTGCGGAGCTACATCTGGACGGAAGAACTTGTGTCCCGGCTAGGGATGGATTGGAGTAAGTTTCCGGGATTTGTACGGCCAGGTGATGCGATAGGCCAGACGACGGATGCGGCGCAGGACCTCTTGGGGATACCCAGGGGTGTCTCTGTTTTTGCCGGCGGCCCAGACTTCATTGTTGCCATCATCGGCACGGCGACCGTTGCGCCTGGCAGGGTTTGTGATCGCGCGGGGACGTCCGAGGGGATCAATTTGTGTACCGATCAGACGGTTTCCGATTCCAGACTCCTGTGCATGGATCATGTGATTGAGGGGTATAACAGTGTTTCGGGCATTGTCTCCACGTCAGGAAAGGCGCTCCAATGGTTCAAGGAAATCACCGGTCAGCGAGAGACATCGTTTGAACACCTGATCCGGGACATTGAGACAATCCCCGCTGGAGCGGACAGACTCCTCTTCCTCCCCTACTTGGCGGGGGAACGCGCACCCATTTGGGATCCAAACGCACGCGGTGCATTTATCGGCCTAACGATGAATCACGGGAGACGTGAGATGACGCGAGCTGTTGTCGAGTCAGTGGGGTTTGCGATCCGAGACATCATTGAGGTGATGGAAGAAAACAGTCTGACTGTGGATGACGTCAGGATCACCGGAGGACAAGCCAGGAGCGCACAGTGGGTTCAGATCAAGGCTGACATGACTGGCAAGCGGTTCTTGCTGCCAGTCATGAAGGACGCCGAGTTGACTGGAGATCTGAGCATCGCTCGTTTCGGCCTTAAGCATTACCAGACCTTGGCGGAAGCTGCCGAGGCCTCCGTTCAGATCGAGCGCACGTTTGAGCCCAACCGAGAGAACAAGCGTGTGTATGACGATCTATTCGAAGTCTACCGAGAATCATACGTAGGATTGAAAGAAGTGTTTCGAAAAATCAGTGAAATGCCTCAGGGAGGGTACTCATGAGCATCGGAAAACAGATACGAATGAATTCATTGTTTAACAAATCCACAGGCAACAGTGTCTGTATTGCCGTGGATCACGGCGGCATCGCAGGCCCCATGAAAGGCATCAATGACCCAGCAAAGCTCGTTGAACAGTGCATCAAGGGTGGAGCGGACTGCATTCTTACAACCCGGGGATTTGCCCGAGCAGCCAAGGATGCGTGGGATCGGCAGACGTCGCTCATGTTGCGACTGACAGGCGGATTCACTGTGCTGGGTGGAACATTCGAAGAGGAGATCATTACATCGGCTCAAGCCGCGATTGAGTATGGCGCAGCGGGAGCCGCAGTGACTGTGAAATTCGGGCATCCGCGAGAGGGCCAGTTCACTCAGAATGCATCCTTTGTCGCCGACGATTGTGAGCGCCTTGGGTTGCCACTCATGGTCGAGGCGATGGCCAAGGGCCCCGATTTGAAGTCCACAGATCCCGAGGGTGTCAAACTGGCCGCTCGTGCAGCCATGGAAATCGGCGCCGACCTTGTGAAGACGTATTACACAGGAGATCCCGATTCCTTCCACGACGTGGTCGAAGGCTGTCCCGTGCCGATCCTCATCCTGGGAGGCCCGAAATCAGATAGCGAAGAGGAAACCCTCTCCAACGTCTACTACGCAATGCAGGCCGGAGCTCGAGGGATCGCGATGGGCCGAAACATCTGGCAACACAAGAATGTGTTGGCCATGATCGAGGCCATGGCTGGCCTCGTGCACGAAGGCTGGACTGTTCAGCAAGCGATGAATCACATCAAGTAATTCCGATAGATGCCGCACATATCGTTTGCCTCCAATCTTTTATGGGTCATGGTGATCGGATTGCTGGGACCTTCAGTCCCAGCAATCGTCCATGATTTGGGCATTTCCTATACTCAAGCAGGTTTCCTGTTCACCCTGCTTTCCTTGGGGAGCCTGTTTGGAAGCAGTCTAGGCGCAATCGCCTCGGACTACATGAACCGCAAGCGAATCCTTGCTGCGTTCTGCGGGCTGTTCGCGGGCGGGCTGATCAGCATGGGCTTCGTCCCCGGATACGTTGCGCTCGGCGTCACAGTCTTCATCGTCAGTCTGTTTGGCAGCCCAATCGGAGCCATCGGGCAGAGCGTCATGCTCGACATGTTCCACGAGCAGCGCCCTCGCCTGATGTCTGTTCAGACGCTGTTCGCGGCTGTTGGCAGCTTCATTGCACCTTTGCTCGTATCACTGAACATCTCTGGCGGCATCCCTTGGAGGGGTCCGTTCCTAGAAACCGCGGGTCTGGTCCTGCTGCTCATGGTCATCGTCTTGATGACGAACATCCCCAATTCCTCAGCAGATCGCAGAACGCGAGTGCCACTCACGTCCATCATGCGCAATCCCAGCATCATCATTGCGTCGGCCTTGGTATTCCTGACCGTCGCCGTCGACTTGGGGTTCTCCTATTGGCTGGCCGAGTACTTCAACACAGAACTGGGAGTAAGCATGGGGCTAGCGAGTGCGACTGTAAGCCTCTATCTTGTCGGCGTCATAGCCGGTCGGCTTGCGACAAGTCGGTTGGTCAAATGGATGCCGACCAAGCGAATTCTTGTTGCCGGACTGCTTGTGGCATCCCTCTCGCTGGTGGGGTTTTTATTCATTCAATCTGTGGGGGCTAAGGCAGCGCTAACGTGCGTCTATGGCTTGGGTGTAGCGCCTGTGTTTCCGCTTCTTGTGGCCAAGGCCTCTGAGGAGTACCCGCAACAATCCGGCGCAGTCACTGGACTGCTGTTTGGATGCATGTCTCTTGGTGGAATGGTTTTCCCCCTGCTGCTCGGAGTTCTCGCATCTGCATTCGGGATCAGACAGTCCTACTTTCTATCGTTGTCTGTTCTCGTGCTTATTTTGCTCGTCATTCTCGTCTGGATTCGAACCCGAAAAACGCCAGGGACGCGGGCCAACATCTCGAGTTGATCACGCAAACGGGCTACATCTCACACGCAATCTCGCTTGCATACTGAGGATCAAGCAGGATGGGACAATCGGGATTCTGATAGTCGATCACCGCATCCACGGCCTCGCAGGGCCGATCTTCGAGCAGATAGTGGCGAAAGCTTGGGACGTATCGCTCTTTGTACATGGTTCGTACTTCTTGCTCAGTCTTTCCGCGATCTCGAGAATCACGAACAAGCGCACGCGCCAACTGCACATCATCGGGGATATGAAGCAGAATGGAATAGCCAAACAAGTATCGATGTGCTCGCTTGCGCAGGTGCAGGCCTTCAGCAATCAGCACGCCATCAGACTCCAGGTTGAGGCAAACGCGATTGGTATACAGATCGCTTGCCGGATCAAGCAGAACCTCGTCAAACTGCAGCCTCCCAGCGGAATGAAACGGTTTCAGAACGTGCTTGATCCACTTCTGCTCATCAAAGTTTCTGTGATAGACCTGAAGCCCTTCAGGAACGTCTGGAGCATTTCTGATGGCGCGCGGATTGCAGAAGTCATCAATCGATGCAGTGATGACAGCCACACCATGACATTGCAGCTCGGCGGCCAGTGCACGCGCCAGAAGGGATTTTCCTGAACAACCTTTCCCATCAACGCCAACGATGAGTCCATTCGCCTCATCGTGGAGACGCTTGTCCAGGATGTCCCTTGCGAGCCAGCTGACAAGACCATCATGACTGCTTGGAGCGAGGCTTTCCTTATTCACACGGAGATTCTAGTCCATGCAAGGCACAAGGCAACCAGAATGCGAGGCGATTCGATTTTTGG
>JAHITR010000240.1 GCA_018817505.1 Candidatus Bipolaricaulota bacterium
CACAATTCGTCCCAATGGCGCGTCAAAGTCTGTCCAGAAAAACAATCGGCCGTCGAGCTTGCCCAAGTAATTGAAGGCGGCCTCGAACTGCGACACCAGTTCAAGAGGCCCGCTTGCCATGTCGTCAAGATCCAGCACGCTGACTCGATTCTGACGAAACGTCCCCTTTTGCGTAGTGATGACCAGATAGCGATCATCGGACGTCACGCGGCCATAGGACATCCATCCAGGTTCGTCCTGACGGTCGTAAACCATGATGTCGTCAGCTTGGGAATCCCCCAAGCGATGGAAGCGAATGCTCCGCTTGGTGACCGGAGCTTTGTATACCTCATCTGCAGGTGGCGGTTCAGAACCCGAATAGAAAAAACCTGATTCGTCGTTGCGCCAGCTAGCCAGCGTAAACCGAATCCAGCGCAACTCATCCTTCAGGTTTTGCCCAGTATCCACATCCATCACATACCACTTCTGCCAATCTGAGCCAGCTTCAGACAATCCATAAGCCAGATACCTGCCACTGGGACTGGGATCAAATGCCATGATCGATACGGTTGCATCATCCGCCAGATTCACTGGATCGAGCAGAACATGCATCTCATCCTTTCCCTTTTCCATCCAAACCAACGATGGCTGCTTGGCGTGTGGGGCCTGCCAGGTGAAGAACAGTCGATTGCCTGCCTCCTTCGGCATGCCGAGGGTTTCGTAGGTCGATAACGCCTCGACGCGATCTCGCAGTTGCCGGGCAAACGGTGCGCCCGATAGCGCCAATTGCGTATGTGCATTCTGAGCATCGATCCACGCTTTGATCTCCTGGGAATCCACGTCTTCGAGCCACCGATACGGATCGGCAACATCGACTCCGTGGAGACAATCGACATGATCGGCTCTTCGGGTCATCGGGGGTTCTGACTGGATGCGTTCAAACAAACTCATGGTGCCTCCTGGCAGCGGAATGACTGAGCGTACTCAGATGAATCCCCCTCATCAAACCTGGATGACTCAGAATGTCCTGATATCGGTTGCGTGCCGTATAATGCATTGATTAGGAGCTAGGAATCTTCCATCATCCCCGGCCCCTTGAGGAACAAAACAAAAGGAGGGGGACCATGTCGAAATTTATCGATCGACTACTTGACCCCAATTCAGAACGAGAAGAGGGCCAGCCGCAGCAGGTCAAATTGCGTCGACTGCCAAACTCTGTGGGATGGATCGCCATTATCCTGATCATCGGCATCTATCTTGCTACGGGCATCTACACCATCGGCCCGTCTGAGGAAGGACTCGTCAAGCGATTCGGAGCCTACGTGCGAACGGTCGATCCAGGCCTACATTATCATCTGCCAGCACCATTCGAGAGTGTTGTCACTGTCAACGTCCTTGAGGTTCGCAAGGTCGAAATCGGATTCCGAACGGTTTCGCCAGCACCGAATGCGCGCTACCAGACGGTGGAAACTGAGGCTCTCATGCTTACAGGAGATGGCAACATCACGCACGTAGAAATCGCCGTTCAGTACCGCGTGAAGGACGCGACCAAGCTGGCATTCAACCTCATCAATCCTGCAGAAATCGTCAAACAGGCAGCAGAAGCTACGTTGCGAGAACAGGTGGCTACAAGGTCGCTTGATGAAACGTTGACAGAGCTTCGTGATACGATCGGGATCGATACAATGACTGCTCTGCAGGGATTCCTTGATTCCTATGGAACGGGGATCGCCATCGATAATGTTCAGCTTCAAACCGTCAAGCCACCTGCAGAAGTCGTGGCCGCGTTCGACGATGTCAACAGCGCGCGCCAAGACAAAGAAAAATTGATCAATGAGGCCTCTCGCTATGCCCTCGACATCGTGCCTCGTGCACGCGGCCAGGCACAAGAGATCGCCAACCAATCCGAAGCCTACAAGCAGACGCGAATCAAGGGCGCCGAGGGTGATGTCGCACGCTTCATCGAGGTACTCGCCAGGTACGAATTGGGCACAGAAGTCACTCGCACGCGGCTTTACATCGAAGCGATGGAAGAAATCCTTCCGAGTATGGACAAGATTATTGTGTCGGGACATGAGGATGGCCTTCTGAAGCTCCTCAATCTTGATGCTGCGGGAGGCGGTCAGTAATGAAGACTCTCATTACCTTCATTGTCGTCGTCGTGATCGCTGCGATCGGGTTCAACTTGTTGACGTTCACTGTCGATGAAACACAAAAGGCGGCTGTTCTCCGATTCGGGAAGATCGTTCGCATCATTGAGCAACCGGGGCTGCATTTCAAGATTCCGTTCATTCAATCAGTGACCTATTTGGAAGACCGCGTCATCAACTACGACATTCAGCCTCTTGACGTCTACACGGCCGATCAGAAACGTCTGTCTATCGACAACTACGCTATCTGGCGAGTTGGGGATCCGCAGCTGTTCATTGAATCGACAGGAGGGCGACTGAACAGTGCTCAAGGGCGGATTGACGAGATCGTCTTCTCGGATCTGCGAAACATCCTTGCCGCTCATGCGCTTGATGAGATCGTCTCTGAGAAACGATCCCTTTACTTGCGGGAAGTTACCGAACTCAGTCGCGAGAAACTTGCCGCCTTCGGCATCGTTCTCATCGATGTGCGCATCATTCGAGCTGATCTGCCAACAGAGATTGAGCAGGCCGTCTTCGAGCGCATGCGCTCAGAGCGGCAGCGCATCGCTGCCCAATTGCGCGCAGAAGGCGAGGAACAGGCACGCCAAATCACATCCAATGCGGACAAGGACGTTGAGATCATCCTCGCTGATGCGAGGAAAATCGCTGAGAAGGTGCGGGGCGAAGGTGACGCCGAGGCACTTGCGACGTATGCAGAAGCCTACAATCAGGATCCGGACTTCTATCGCTTCTGGCGGACCTTGGAGTCCTACACAATTGCCTTGGCTTCCAACACACGCATCATTCTCTCAAGTGACTCGGACTATCTGCAATTCCTTGAGAGCATGCTCGATCAATAGCACAATCGATCCCCATCATCAGCCCCTCGTTCATCTGAACGAGGGGCTCTTCTGGTTGTTGCCGTCAAATGGAGCTATCCTTTACCCATGTCAGAATCGGTTTTGTACGACGTTGCTGTTGTAGGCGGGGGGCCAGCTGGGCTCACCGCAGCGATCTTTGCTGCCAGGCGCGGAGCCAATGTGATCTTGATCGATCGTAAGATTGATCCGGGTCAAAAGCTCCTGCTCTCTGGAGGCGGACGCTGCAATATCCTGCCATCCGTGTCAGATCCAGACGCCTATGTCACCGATTCGTCGCCGTTCACATTGAGAAACATCTTGCGTTCGTGGCCGCTTGAGGACGTGCGTTTCTTCCTCGAAGTGGAAGCGAAGATCAAGGTCCAGGCTGATCCAGCGTCCGGGAAACTCCACGTCATAGGAGGAGGCAAGGTCGCGCGAAGTAGCCTGCTCGACTTGGCAGAGCGCACCGGCGTGAAGATCAAGCGAAACTTCCAAGTCGTCCGCCTGAACGGAAGCAATCCATTCTTCCTCACGTGTCCTGAAAAGCGGACGATCCGCGCGACCCGCGTCATTCTTGCCTGTGGCGGCCTGTCCTATCCTCAAACAGGCAGCGATGGTTCGGGGCTAGAGCTTCTTCGGTCGCGTGACATTCAAATCGTTCCACCGTATCCGGCACTCACATCGCTGATCGGCGCGCGATCGACACATCGAATCCTGTCAGGCATCACCATGACCGTCACCGTCACGGCAAAGTCAGAAACCGACGAAGCCAGTTGCCGGGATGGATTCTTGTTCACCCACCGTGGCTACAGTGGTCCCGCTATTCTCAACACAAGTCACGTTGTGGCCCGCGCGCGGCAGCGCCGCGAGCAGGCCCAGGTCTTCGTGGCGTGGACAGATCACACAGAAGACGAATGGCGAGCGATGCTCACTGAAGGGAAGCGGTCCGTTCGTGGCGTGCTCCTTCGCGAAATGCCTGACCGCGTGGCTGATCAATTGCTGAGTGAGATCTCACTTGACGAAGGACGAGTCGCCACACTAGAAAAAGATCGCCGTGAGCAGCTCGTCCGCCTGCTGACAAGATACCCACTGCCAATCACACGCAACGACGGATTCAGTTCTGCTGAAGTCACTGGCGGAGGCGTCCATTTAAGCGAGATTGAACCCAAGACCATGCAGACCAAGAAAGTCCCCAATCTATACATCTGCGGCGAGATGCTTGATGCCTTCGGCCCCATCGGCGGGACCAATTTCCTATGGGCGTTTGTCACCGGAAACCGTGCAGGAGAAGCCGCAGGCATGAAATCTGGCTAGCTCACGGTTCGCCCCGCCACGCACGCCAGAACTCGATCGAACAAAATCCCTGCCTAGCATGCCGAGTGATTTGATGCGTCGATTCTTGATACATGACGGCCTTCTGCCTCTCCTACTGATGGATGGACTGATCCATCATGCGAAAATCCTCAAAGCGGTAGCCTTGCGCTTCGAGTCTGTCCACAATACCGGCGAAAACTTCGTCAGGCAGCGTCGGCGTTCGGCTGAGAATCCAGCCGTACTTCCGAGAAGGATGTCCGACCACGGCATAGGAGTAGTCTGGGGGCAAATCAATCACCCAATAGGGGGCACCAAACCACCACATCCCAAGGAAGCGAACAAAGCTGACTTTCAGTTTGCTTGACTCGGCTGAACTGGGAATCCATGCGTGTCCGCGCGCAACGTCGGGGTTCCCTTCAGCGTCATAGCAGGTATTCACAACTTGGATTGTCCCGTTCTCTAGCAACGTGTATTCGGCCGTTGTCCCTTGAATGCACTGCCGCTCAAAGGACGTTGGGATGCTGGCGATCGAGTACCACAATCCCATGTATGAAGCAGCATCTACGGATTCAACAACACGCACGGGTGCATCGGCTGCCACTGCTCCGATCCCAAAACAGAACAGCATGATCATCACAGCTCCTGTTCGCATGATTCTCCCCCTTCTGAGGCTTCAGCCTAGTACGAACTGCAACTCGTGACAACCCACCGGGGTTGACAAGGCGACACATCTGCGTATCATACTATTCTGAATAATCAGAATATTTGGATCTATCAGGAGATGGCCATGGCCAAGAGGGACGAAGCGTTAGCGGGTGAGCTGGGTTGCGGATGCTACAAGGTTCAAGCCCTTGTCACAGTCGATGAACGAGGACAGATGGTTCTCCCAAAGGATGTCCGCGAGCGCGCGGGCATTGAACCCAGAGACAAACTCGCACTCACGACCATTGAGCGGGATGGAAAAATCTGTTGCATCGTGCTCACCAAAGCAGATGAACTCGCCCAGGTTGTTCAAACCACATTAGGGACGGCCATTCAGGCTTCCGACAAGGATTAGGTGATACCCATGGATGACAAAGCGACCATCCGACAAACGGTTCGCGAACGATATGGTGAACGCGCGCAGGCAGGGCAAAGCTGCTGCGGAGCAAAGCGATCATGCTGCGGCTCGTCTCAGTCCGTAAGCACCAAGCTGGGATACTCGGAAGGTGAACTCAATTCCATTCCCCAAGGCGCCGATCTCGGTCTCGGCTGCGGGAATCCGACGGCATTGGCTTCGTTGAAATCTGGAGAGACGGTACTCGATCTTGGATCAGGCGCTGGCATTGACTGCTTCTTGGCAGCCAACCTCGTGGGTGAAGCAGGGCACATTGTCGGCGTGGATATGACCGCAGCCATGATTGATCGCGCTCGCGAGAATGCGAAGAAGAACGGCATTGAAAACGTCGAGTTCAGGCTCGGGGAGATCGAACATCTTCCCGTGCCGGATGGGATGATCGATGTGGTGATCTCCAATTGTGTCGTCAATCTGTCCCCAGATAAGCCGCAAGTATTTCGTGAAGTCTATCGCGCACTCAAACCAGGCGGACGAATGATGATCTCGGACATTGTTCAATTGAAACCGCTTCCTGCGGCCATCCTGAAGTCCATTGAGGCCTATGTCGGCTGCATTGCCGGTGCCTCGCTCAAGCAGGAGTACCTTTCGATGATTCAGGCTGCGGGATTCCGGGACATTGAAGTCGTATCTGAAACCACATTCGACGCCGCCCTGCCCACTTCAGGCAATGCCAAGATCGTGCTTGATGGACAGGAGATCGATCCCGAGGAATTCGGCATGAACCAGGACATGGTCAAGGATCTGGCTGGCTCCATGGCCAGCATTGGAGTCCGCGCATTCAAGTGAGCTTGCGCGCGTCTTTGGCAGCAGGAATCTGCAGAGGGAACTTCTCGCGCCTCACGTTGCGATCCTCGGCTGCCCTAAAAAGTCGGCGATGTGGTTTAACGCATCAATTTCAGATGCCCTGGCACAAAGGATACGCTCCCGAAGCCGTCGCAGCGTGAGATCTGCAGGCCGTTTCTCTGCTTGGAATGCCTCATGAACCTCACGCAGGTTGTCGGCTACATCCGCGTACGCTCGGCTGGCATTGTGAAGCAGCGAGGAATCCTGCCCCTTGGCCTTGAGGAAATCGCGGGCATAACAGCGAAAGGCATAGAACATCTCCGCAGTGTAGTCGGCAAATTGAAATTCGTGATCTGCCAAGAAGCCCGGCTGCAGCAATTCCGCCCATCGCGCGTAGGCTGCCAGACCGCTCCGCACGCGATCGAATTGCCGCCCTTCGTAGCCTTGCGCATGAAGCAGGGCCGCGTGGAGGGACTGCTTCAATACGAGGTCCTCGCCAAGGTCGCGAGGCTCTCCCAGGAGTATGACCGATAGGCAATCCACATCCCGCCGTCCAAGCTTGTCATACGCCAGCGGAATGCTGTAACCCCAAAACGCCGATGTATCATAGATCTGCGTGAAATCGTTGTAACCGGTAATCAGACCCCACATGGGGGGATCCGATGGATCCCACACGATCGCGGGCGCGCCGCGATCGATTGAGCGGGTGATGGCTGTATGCGCTTGGGTACGACGAGGCGCCTCAAGATCGGCTTCTCGCTCGTACCTACGGATGTGTTCGCAGGAGAAGCCCGCTCGCTGAACGGCGGCTGGGAGGACGGCTTCCCAATCGAATGCATTCATCGCATTGGGTAGCAAACGTTGCTCTATCCAGATGCGAAATGCAAAGCCGCTTGCCCCCATCAGATCAACAGGATCAGTGATGTATCCGGCACAATCCATTGCCGTCGCCAGACTGGCAACAAACGAGTGTGTCAGTCCCGGCTCCCCCCGCTCAACCGCGTCATAATCGATGACTCTACGCACACGCTTTAAGGCGTTCTTTCTTCTGGGTTCACGTTGTCTTAAGCACGCCATCAATCGCTTCCTCTCCTATCGCGCACCCTTGCGTTGCCCCATCAGACGTTCATTGCCACGCTTGAAATTCCCTGTGATACGTGCCATCTCCAGTTGGGCAAGCTCCTCGGAGGCTTCATCCACAGCGGCAAGAAACGCCGATGCTCGAGAACCTTTCAGCGTCATCACAGTCTTTCCCTTCCAAAAGATAAATACTTTGCCGTCTTTGGTTGATTGAAATGAGTAGACGTCGCTCTGTTGCTGCATCGCCCCTCCCTCAAGAGCATGAGACTACCCTTCGAAGGAGCTTCCCGGCAACCTACCTGCGCAAATCGGACAACCGATTCTTGGAATCTGTGGTAAACTTTCTCTCGAACACCGGAGGCACTCATGCGCGGACTCATCTGCTACTACTCAGGAACAGGAAACACCAAGCTGGCATGCGAGGTCATCGCTCAGAAGATAGCGAGTATCGAATTCGAGTTGTTCGACATCGTCCACGATGGGTTGCCGAATTGTGCCACCTATGACTTGATCGGATTTGCAGCATGGGCCGACTACTTCAATCCTCCGAAGCGGATGAAGACGTTCTTGGCGAGCCTTCCTGCGCAAGACAGAACGCCCGCCTTCGTATTCAACACGTTCGGCAGTACCCCTGGGAAGACGCTGCCTTCAATGGATCGCTGGGCGCGCAATCGCGGATTTCATGTCATTGCCGGACACAGCCTGCATACACCAGAGAATTACCCCCCACTCATCAAGCACGGCATGACAGCCGAGAATTCGCCCAGTACTCGTGAGCTGGCTCGTTTCTCCGAGTTCATTCTTCAGTTGGATCGGTTGGCGCAGTTGCTTGCCGATGGGAGGCCAGTTCCTGCTCGCAAAGCAGGACTGCTTCGACTCCTTCCTTCTTTGCCACGAACGCTTTCCCGAACCTTCATGGGAAAGAAATATGTCAATACGAATGCCTGCACAGAATGTGGCATTTGCCGGGAACGATGCCCCTACGGCGCAATCACCCTTGCCCCGAAACCCGAGTTTGATCAAGGCAAGTGCTACGGCTGCTGGGCCTGCTACAATCTCTGCCCAACGCAAGCGATATCCACTCGGAAGATCAAGGGTGTCCCGCAATATGCGCATCCCAACTTGCAGCTGCGCGAGAAGCTTCTTGGATCTGCCAATGGAGGTTCCTCATGACGTGTGTCAACCCCGTGCTCGATTGTCTCATGAATCATCGCTCAATCCGAAAGTTCAAATCAGATCCAGTTCCCGAGGCGACCATCGAGACGATCCTGCGCGCCGGAACGCGAACGGCCACTGCCGGAAGCATTCAACCCTATGCCTTCATCGTCATTGATGAACCCGCGCTGCTAAAGAAAATCAGCTATATCCCCGCACCACTGGCCATCGTTGCCGTCGTCGATCAGTATCGCGTGAAACGGTACTACGAGCTCAACGATGCCCCGTTCTACAACGATCAGGCCATCAATCTGATGATCTCGGCTTGGGATGCCACCATCGCGCTACAAAATGTCGTGGTCGCAGCGGAAAGCATGGGATTGGGCACGGTATACATCGGCATGATTCTATCCATGAATCTGCAGGAAGCGTTGGGCGTTCCAGAGTATGTCGTTCCTGCCGGCCTGATTGCCCTGGGAACCCCTGATGAGGATCCGCCTCTACGTCCGCGATTGCCTCTTGAGGCCGTCGTGCATCGAAACGGCTACCAGATTCCCTCTGACGAGGACATCGCCGCTTGGTATCACGAAGGGGATGCGGCTTGGATGAATCGCTTCGAGAACGAGTGGACGGAAGAGCAGCGCGTCAAGTTCATTGAGCGGGGAGTCACCAATCGAGCGCAAAATTGGACCGTCGGTCACTACACCGAGGAATTCACAATAGTGCAATCCAAGGGTGTAATGGATAATATCCGCCGGGCAGGATTCAGACTCCCAACAGAGGAAAGGCCGTGACCTTGCCCATTCGAACCCAACGCCTCGTCATTCGAAAGTTCACCTTTGCGGACATCGATGACATCATCTCCTTCACCGCTCATCCATCCGTCGCGCGGGAGACCACAAACATTCCACGAGATGATCGTGACAAAATGATGGAATACGTCGAAACGCAAAACAGCTATAGCTTGTTCGAGACGCAAGCGTGCGTTGACTTGGCATGCGAGTGCAAGGAAACGGGCGCTGTCATTGGATTGCTCAGCCTGGTGAGCGATGGCAAGCGTCAAGCCGAGATTGGATGGGGATTTGGCATTGAATCGCGCGGGCAAGGATTGGCCACAGAAGCCGCTCGCGCCCTGATC